>JALFIX010000082.1 GCA_022775105.1 Prevotella sp.
ATGAAGAATGGCTGCGCGAACCGAACGCAGAGCCGAGCTTGCTCGAGCTATGCTGAACCGATGGAGCAGCGAGAGGAGAGCCAAGCTTGCTTGAGCTATCCCGAGTCGCGACAGAGGAAGACGAAGTCAAAGTGAAGCCAGTCATCGACGAAGTCAATTATAAATTTTAAATTATAAATTGAAATACAATACCGCCACACTTCCTAATGGACTGAGGATAATACATCTTCCATCCACGTCGCAGGTAGTATATTGCGGTTTCGGGATTAATGCCGGAACACGCAATGAACTGCCTGGCGAGGAAGGTGTTGCCCATTTCTGCGAGCACACCACATTCAAGGGTACCGAGCGCCGACGCGCACTGAACATCATCAACTGCCTTGAGACGGTGGGTGGCGAGATTAACGCATTCACCAACAAGGAGGACACGGTGTATTACGCCGCCATACTGAAAGAGCATTTCCCGAAAGCAGTTGACCTCCTGTCGGATATCGTGTTCCACAGCCAATATCCACAGGCGGAAATAGACAGGGAGATTGAGGTGATTTGCGACGAGATAGAAAGCTATAACGACTCGCCTGCCGAACTGATATACGACATTTTCGAGAATATCATATTCAACGGACATCCGCTCGGACATAATATCTTGGGCGATGCGGAACAGTTGCGCACATACAAGAGCGAGACTGCAAAGGCTTTCACACAACGGTTCTACAAGCCTCATAACGCAGTGTTCTTCGCCTACGGCGACATCAACTTCAAACGCTTGGTGACCCTTCTGAAAAGGACTACGAAAGGATTCGGAGAACAGAAACCCACAATAGGTGATGCCGACATCGTGGCACCACTGCCTATATATACTCCACAGACAAAATTCGTGGAAAAAGGCACTCATCAGGCTCACGTGATGATAGGCAACAGGGCATACAGCGTGCACGACGAGCGACGCATCGCCCTCTACCTATTAAATAATATATTGGGAGGTCCGGGAATGAACGCCCGTCTGAACCTGTCGCTCAGGGAGCGCAACGGACTTGTATATACCGTGGAAAGCACGATGGTGAGCTATAGCGACACGGGAGTGTGGTGTACATACTTCGGCTGCGACCCTCACGACGTGAAACGCTGCCTGCGACTTGTGAACAAAGAACTACAGCGGGTGATGGACAAGCCCCTCACCACATCCCAACTTAATGCCGCAAAAAGACAGATAAAAGGTCAGTTGGGAGTGGCTTGCGACCACCGCGAGAGCTTTGCCCTTGACTTTGGCAAAAGTTTCCTGCATTATGGTTGGGAAAAAGACATAACTGATTTGTTCAAGCGGATTGATAACCTTACTGCCGACAATATCCAACAGGTGGCAAAGGAGATATTCGCTACCGAGAGACTGACAACATTGATAATCAAATAATATTTTTTGGTTAATTTTAGTAAAATTATAAAGAATGTGAGATATTTGTATTACTTTTGCAAGCGGTTTGCAATAGATGTTACAATCTTGTTACAACCAATCAAAATAAATATATAAAATATATCACATTATGTCAGTTTGGATATTCTTCAGGCTTGTTGGAGCCCTTGCTCTACTGATGTTCGGTATGAAATCGATGAGCGACAGTTTACAGAAAATGGCAGGTCCTCAGCTTCGCCATGTGTTGGGAAGGATGACAACAAACCGCTTTACGGGCATACTCTCGGGTGCTCTTATCACTGCGGCGGTGCAATCATCAACAGCTACCACGGTTATGACCGTGTCATTCGTTAACGCCGGACTACTCAGCCTGGCACAAGCTATATCGGTGATTATGGGAGCCAACATCGGAACGACTCTGACGGCATGGATTATGAGTGCCGGCTTCTCTTTTAATATCACCGATTTCGTATGGCCTGCCTTCTTTATGGCGATAATCCTGATATATAGCAAAAAACGGAAGATATTCGGTGATTTCATCTTTGGTATTTCATTCATGTTCCTCGGTTTGGGAACACTACGTCAGACAGGCATAGACATGGATCTTGCCCACAACCAGCCTGTACTTGACTTCTTCGCAAGCTTCGACCCACATAGTTTTCTCACCACCATCACCTTCCTCGTCATCGGCAGTGTACTGACCATGTGCGTTCAGTCGTCGGCAGCAGTGATGGCCATTACGATGATTCTCTGCTCCACTGGCGTACTGCCTATCTATCAAGGAATTGCCCTTGTCATGGGCGAGAACATCGGAACCACAGTGACATCCAATATTGCAGCATTAACCGCAAACACCCAAGCCCGTCGCGCCGCCCTTGCCCACATGTTTTTCAATATATTTGGAGTATTGTGGATATTGTGTGTGTTCCGCCCATTCATTGATCTTGTATGTGGTTTTGTGGGCTATGATGCCGAGATGCAGAAGACCGACCCGGGATTTATTGGCAATGCAGCAAAACTGTCGTTTGTACTGGCTGCCTTCCATACCACATTCAACCTCGCCAACACTACTATCCTCGTATGGTTTATTCCTCAAATAGAATCATTGGTATGCAAGGTTATCAAACCCAAGAAGAATGTTGACGAGGATGATTTCCGATTGAGATTTATACAGTCGGGTATCATGAAAACCCCGGAAATATCGGTACTGGAGGCCCAAAAGGAGATTCACTCATTTGCCGAAAGAATACAGAGAATGTTCTCTATGGTGCGCGAACTATTGGGTGAAACCGACCAGGACAAGTTTGTGAAACTATTCTCACGTATCGAAAAATACGAGGGTATATCCGACAATATGGAGATTGAAATCGCCAAATACCTCGACAATGTGAGCAATGCCCATCTCTCTGACGAAACCAAGGCGAAGATACGTGCCATGCTACGCGAGATTTCAGAGTTGGAAAGTATCGGTGACAGTTGTTATAACATAGCACGAAGCATCAACCGCCGTATGAAAGGCAAAGAGGATTTCACGGAGAAACAGTATGAGCATATCCATCAGATGATGGAGCTAACCGACGATGCTCTGACGCAGATGATAGGCACACTTGTGGGCCATAAGAATGAGACCGACGTCAACCGCTCGTTCAACATCGAAAACGAAATCAACAACTATCGCAACCAACTCAGGAGCCAGAACATCAATGATGTGAACAATCGTCTTTATACATACGCTATTGGTACTATGTATATGGACATCATCCAGGAATGTGAGAAATTAGGTGACTACGTGGTGAATGTGGTAGAGGCACGTATGGGTGTAAAACAGCAACGCGTATAAGAAAAAAAACGAAAAAACAAAGTGACGGTGACGCTGGTATTGATTTTTACCTGCGTCACCGCGTGTTTATATATAATAAGGTGTGAGAATCAGTGAGCCTGACGCATTCCCATTCTTGCTTCAATTACGTTGATGACATAGTCGCCCAACTTCTCGCACTCTCCCACGATATCCATATACATCGTACCGATAGCATAAGAATACTCGTGATCGTTGACATCGTTGATATTCTGGTTGCGCAACTGGTTGCGATAGTTGTTGATTTCGTTCTCGATGTTGAATGAGCGGTTGACGTCGAAGTTGTCCTTGCGCCCAAGCAGAAGGACGTTCATCTGAGTGAGGCTGTCGTCGGTAAGTTCGAACATCTGATGGATATGCTCATACTGTCTCTCCGAGAAGTCCTCCTTGCCGCTCTTCTTGCGGTTCATAGTGCGTGCTATGTTATAGCAGCTGTCACCGATACTCTCCAACTCTGAAATTTCGCGTAGCATGGCACGTATCTTTGCCTTGGTATCGTCAGAGAGATGTGCATCACTCACGCCGTCTAGATATTTTGCAATTTCAATCTCCATATTGTCGGTGATACTTTCATACTTCTCAATACGCGAATATAGTTTGTTGAATGCCGAATCATCCGTCACTCCAAGCAGTTCGCGCACCATACCGAACATCTTCTGTACACGCTCGGCAAAAATCTGAATCTCCTTCTGAGCCTCAAGCACCGAAAGCTCAGGAGTCTTCATGATGGTATTGCCACCAATGTATGTAAGACGGAATTCCTCCTCGTCCTCGGTGGTCTTGGGCTTGATGATGCGGCATACGAGTTTCTCTATCTGCGGGATAAACCATATCAGGACGAACGTGTTAGTGACATTGAAGCATGTATGGAAAGCCGCAAGGATAATGGGCAGGCGGGCAGCGAGCTGAGCCTGGGAAAGACTGTGGTCATCGGGATTGTAATCCACAAACGAGCACACCATATCCACAAAGGGATAGAAGAGACAAAGTACCCAAATAACACCTATCACATTGAACACCAAGTGTGCCAAAGCCGCACGCCTTGCCTGGGCATTGGCTCCGAGAGCAGCAAGGTTGGCGGTGGCGGTGGTTCCGATGTTTTCTCCCATCACGAGGGCAATGCCGAGATAAATTGGCAGCACACCCGTGGAGCAGAGAAGGATGGTGATAGCCATCACAGCAGCCGACGATTGCACGATGCAGGTGATGATAGTGCCGATGAGAAGGAAGATGATGATGGTGAGATGGCTTCCGGTGTCGAAGCTCGCGAAGAAGTTGATTACGTCGGGATTGTGTTCGAGGTCGAGTTCCTTTCCTGCCCCGCTAAGAAGAACGAGTGAGAAAAACAGGAAAGCTATTCCGAAGAGGAAATCTCCAATATACCGCTTGCTCTTGGAGTAGATGAGCATGATACCGATGAAGAAAGCGGGGAAGACCACCGTTGTGAGGTCAACATTGAATCCAAGGCTCATGATCCAGGCAGTGAGCGTGGTACCGATATTGGCACCCATAATCACCGATATCGCCTGAGCGAGAGTGAGAAGTCCGGCGTTGACGAATGACACCGTCATGACCGTGGTGGCAGACGACGACTGCACGGAACAGGTTACGAACATACCGGTGAACATACCGGTGAAACGGTTCTTGGTCATCGTCGCGAGAATGTGTCGCAACTGCGAGCCAGCCATCTTTTGTAGGGCCTCGCTCATCACTTTCATACCGTAAATCAGCAGCGCAAGTGATCCAATAATCTTAAAAAAAATCCAAATCGACATATTTTTACTTTATTTAAATGTTCTTTCTTTGTAGTCTCGTTTTTTGGATGTATCTTTACACCGTGAAACTTCAAAATTTTTATGGAAATGAAACAAGTAGTACAAATCCGTTGCAAAAATAATAAAAAATCTCAAAATATCAGCATCGGAAGCTCACTTTCTGAGATTTTTTTTGATTTTGGCCTAAAAATGGACTTCGGACCAGTGAGTGCAAGGGTAAATAACAAGGTTGAAGGCCTTGATTACCGAGTTTATCACAACAAGGACGTGGAGTTCCTCGACCTGCGCACATCGTCGGGTTTGAGGGCTTATACGCGTACATTATTCTTTATATTATGCAAGGCGGCATCCGAGCTTTATCCCGGGAAAAAGATGGTGATTGACATCCCCGTGTCAAACGGCTACTACTGCGACCTGCAACTCGGACGCGCCATCACTAACGAGGACGTGGAGCGCATATACAACAGGATGAAAGAGATTATCGGTGCCAAGTTGCCCATCACCCGTCATGAATGTACAACTGAGGAGGCCATCAAGATGTTCTCCGACCTCGGGGAGGACAGCAAGGTGAAATTGCTGAAGAGCACGGGAAAGCTATATACCGAATACTATGACATCGACGGATATTCCGACTACTATTACGGCACATTGCTCGTAAACACGTCGCAGATCCATCTCTTCGAACTTGTGAAGTACTACGACGGCATGCTGCTGCGCATCCCTTCGCAGAAAGACCCCTCGCAGTTGGGCGAACTGATTCGCCAGGACAAGCTGTTTGAGATATTCAAGGAACACCATCGCTGGCAGAACATCCTTGGACTGCGCACCATCGGCGACCTTAACTCAGCCGTGGAGCATAAGTTCAGCACTGACCTTATCAACCTCTCCGAGGCTCTTCAGGAGAAAAAACTCGCCAAGATTGCCGATGAGATAGCATCGCGCAAGAACGTGAAGATAGTGCTCATTGCCGGTCCGTCGTCAAGCGGCAAGACCACCACGTGCAAGCGACTGTCTATACAACTGCTCACCAACGGCATCAAGCCTGTAGGCATATCACTTGACGACTACTTCGTTGACCGCGAGAAAACGCCATTGGACGAAAGCGGCGACTTTGACTTCGAGCATGTGGAAGCCCTCAATATCCCGTTGCTCAACGAGCAGATAAACGCACTATTGGCTGGAGAGGAAGTGGAGCTGCCAAGATATAACTTCCAGACGGGCAAGAGCGAGAAGAGCGGAAAGAAACTGAGACTTAAGGACGACGAGATACTCGTGGTGGAAGGCATCCATGCCCTCAACCCGACGCTCACCGCCCAAATTCCCGAGGACAGGAAATACCGGGTATATGCCTCTGCGCTCACCACTATGCTCATCGACGACCACAACTATATCCCCACCACCGACAACCGCCTGCTTCGCCGCATCATACGCGACTACAAATACCGCGGGGTGAGCGCACAGGAGACCATACGCCGTTGGCCTTCGGTGAGGGCTGGCGAGAACAAGTGGATATTCCCCTATCAGGAGAATGCCGACGTGATGTTCAACACCGCCATGCTATTCGAGTTAGCAGTGATTAAGTTGCAGGCAGAACCGATATTGGAGCAGGTGCCCGAGAACTGCGAGGAATACGCCACGGCATATCGCCTGAAGAAATTCCTCAAGTACATCCGACCGATTCCCGACCGCCAAGTGCCGCCCACATCGTTGCTCAGGGAGTTCCTCGGAGGCAGCTCTTTCAAGTATTAATAGACAAAATCTATAATCCGATAGATAAATTCAGTTTGCATTATTGGAATATTATTCGTAATTTTGCAGCAGAAAAAAGAAATAACATTAATAACCCATTTAAAATTAAAAGGAGATTTATTATGAGAAGTATCACGACATTTGACTTGCAGTATGCACACAGATTCTATGGTTTCCAGGGCGAGGCTCAGTATCTTCACGGCCACACAGGCGTTCTGACCATCGAGGTAGAGGACTCAGTAAACGAGGGAGTTAACATGGTATATCCCTGCAACGAAATACAGAAAGTGGCATGGGACGTGCTTAAGAACTTCGACCACGCTCTCATCCTGCGCCAGGACGACCCGCTGCTTCCCGCCATCCTCGACGTATATGAGAAGACTGGACTGAAGAACGGTCATCCCCGCAACACCATGAAGGGCGAGGCATTCAAGACCGAACTGGCACAGGCTTATCCCGACGCTCGTCTTGTCGTAACCAAGGAGACGATGACGGTTGAGGGCATGATCAAGATCGTTTATGACCTTCTGAAGGACAAGCTCAACATCGCCAAGATCACCTTCACCAGCGGTGTCAACGCTGCATCCTGCGAATTCACCGAGAGAAAGCAGATCGACCGCTGCCCGCTCTGCGGCATCTCTCTCGACGAGAACGGCGTTTGCCCGAAGTGCGGTTATCGCAAGAAGTAATGTGATTTGTCACAAATAGAAAATCCCTTCGGGACCCATGTTGAACAGCAGGTCGAGGATGCTGAGATTAGGCTGGAATCCTGTCTTGCGCTCAAACACCTGGTAATATCTGCGGGGCTCGAAGTCGGCATCCTCAGCGGGATGTTTCGGGTCGATGAACTCTCTGAAGTCGATGATGTCTTCAGGGAGTTCATCTTTTTTTATATATTGGGATGTCGTTTGGATATTCGGATGAATGTCGAGCAATGAGCATACAGTCTCACAAGCCTCCATATTGAAGTCATATAGATAATCCCATTTCTTCTCGAAAAACGGACGGAGGTCATCTGCATAATACTCGAAAAACGGCGATTCCGAGTATGCCGACATGAGAGCATGCCAATGAAGGTGGCGCCAATTGCCGTGGTCGCTGATTTTCAAATCCTTTAAAAGTGTGGAATGTAGTCCGCCGTCGGGACGTTCCACTGGTATGGTGAGTGCCTGGAGTCCATTGGTCGTGGCTATCACGCATCGGTTGCGATATGTCTGCTTGCGATAGCTGTCATATCGCTCTATATATGACATATCGGCCCTGTTCAGCTTCTGATACCACTGAACAGGACCGAAATATGTTGTTGCGAGTAATGCTTTCATTTAATATTATCCACAAAATTGAAGATACGGTTCCAGCGGATGCCTCCGAATCCTGAGCGGTCGGGGTCGCTCGACCACCAGATGAAGATTGGCTTGCCCACCACATGGTCTTCGGGCACGAATCCCCAATAGCGCGAGTCGGCTGAGTTGTGACGGTTGTCACCCATCATCCAGTAGTAGTCCATCTTGAACGTATAGCTCTTCGCCTCCTTGCCGTTGATGAATATCTTGCCGTCCTTCACCTGCAGGTCGTTGTGCTCATACACCCTGATTGGACGCTCATACACCGCTATGTTGTCGAGCGTGAGGTTGATGCTCTTGCCCTTTGCGGGAATCCACACCGGACCGTAGTTGTCCCTTGTCCAGTGCTTGTTGCCGTTGAGCGGATAAATATCTGTGTCAGAGGCATCCGCGTTTATTGTGATGCTCTCCACGATGTCCTTGCGCTGCGAGAGCACTGCCACCGCGTGCTTGGTCAGAGGCAGATAACCGGCGGTATTCAGGCTCACGAGGTCTTCCATGGATATACCAAGCTCTTCGAGCAAGTTCTCGGGAATCCTCTGCTTCAGTTTCACGTAATATGAATACTGCACATTGTCGGGTTCCTTGTTTGGCTTGCCGTCGAGGAAGATGATACGGTTCTTTATCTGCAAGGTCTGTCCCGGAAGTCCCACACATCTCTTCACATAGTTCTCCCTGCGGTCGGTGGGACGCGTGATTATCTCGCCGTATTCATTCTTGTTCTGCAGGATTATGTCCCTGCCGGCATTGTAAATAGTCGAGAAATACTTCTCCCTCATCTCATAAGAAAGAGAATCGGGATTAGGACGCTGCGGATAAACCTGATAACCAATGCCGTAGCACATCTGGTAATAGTCGGCAGCCTGATATTGGGGAGCTGAGCAGAGAGTGTCGCCTGCAGGATAGTTGAACACCACTATGTCGTTGAGTTCCACCTTGCCAAGGCCCTCGGCACGGCGATAGTCCCAATGAGGCCACTCGATATATGACTTGCAGTCAACCACGGGCAGTGTATGCTGGGTCAAAGGCATGGTCAACGGTGTCTCGGGAATGCGCGGACCATAGCTCACCTTGCTCACGAAGAGGTAGTCGCCCGTGAGCAATGACTTCTCCAGCGAACTTGATGGTATCACATAGTTCTGGAAGAAGAACAGGTTGATGAAATACACCGCCACAAGAGCGAACACCAACGCATCCACCCATGACATTACGAATCTCACCGGTCCGTCGGCATCCTTCCACCACTGCCATTTTATCTTCTTGGTTATATATACGTCATAAATAAACGGGATGACGATGACGCCAAGCCAGCTTTTGAGCCACACGAGGAAAGCTATATACAAGAGCAGCACCACGATGAATTTGGTCCACTGCACCTTCATGTTAAGTTTCTTTTTCTTTAAATCTTCCATTTTATGTTTTTATTTGTAGTCTAAATTCTATTCCTTAGACTATATTATTTTCGGAATTGCTACATCAATAAAAGTTAAAACTTAAACATGTCGGATATGGTGAGCAGGCCCTTGTGGTCCTTGGTAAACTCTGCTGCAAGCACTGCCCCGAGTGCAAATCCCTTGCGCGAGTGGGCATCATGGGTGATGGTGATGCTGTCAGCCTCACTGTCATACTTGATTGAATGTATTCCCGGCACCTCATCCCTACGGATGCTGTCGATGCGCAACTTGTCGGCGGCAGCCTCTTTCTCGCCGCTCACCGTACCGTCGGGCGCAAGCAGTGTGCCCTTTGTCCAGTCATTCTTGCGGTCCAAGTCTGCCACAATCTCTTCTGCCAAGGTGATGGCCGTTCCGCTCGGGGCGTCGAGCTTATGGATGTGATGCACCTCCTCCATCTCCACGTCATACTGGGGGAATCCGTTCATTATCTTGGCAAGATAGCGGTTGACGGCAGAGAAGATGGCAACGCCGATGGAGAAGTTCGACGCCCAAAAGAGCGTGTTGCCTTCTTCATTACACAGGCGCTCCACGTCTGCCTTGTGGTCGTTCATCCATCCTGTTGATCCGCTCACCACCTTCACTCCGTGGCTGAACGCCTTGAGGTAGTTGCCGTATGCAACATGGGGGGCAGTAAACTCTATAGCCACGTCGGCTGATGCAAACTCCGGACTGTCAAAGTCCTGCTGGTTGTCGATGTCAATGATGCTGACAATCTCGTGGCCGCGGCTAAGGGCTATCTGCTCTATCATCTTGCCCATCTTGCCATAGCCAATCAATGCTATCTTCATGTTATTTCTACTTATTATATTATACGGGTTGAAAAATCGGATGCAAAGTTAGTGTTTTTATCCCACAAACCAACCAAAATAAGCTAAAAAAAGCGGAAAAGATGGCTTTTTTAAAGAAAATACACCAAAAACTTGCAAAAAGTTGGCATTTTGCTTTGTCAAATGCCCTACTTTCACTACCTTTGTAGCAATTCTGAAAAACAGTTTGACAATGGAACAACTGCTGCAATATGTGTGGAAACACAAGATTCTGCCGTTAACCTCCCTCGCCACCACCGACGGAAAGGCTGTGGAGATTATCGACCCCGGATTGCACAATCGCAATGCGGGGCCTGACTTCTTCAATGCCAAACTGCGCATTGGCAACACCATGTGGGTGGGAAATGTGGAGATACACGACCATTCGAAGGACTGGTACAGACACGGGCATGACTCCGACCCTGCTTACGACAATGTCATCCTTCACGTGGTGGAAGATGTGGATTGCGACGTGACGAACAGCAAGGGGGACTATATACCACAAATCAAACTTTGCGTCCCGATGACGGTGACGCTCAACTATAAGGAGCTTCTCAATGCAGATGCCTATCCTCCATGTTACAGGATTGTGCCCGACCTCTCGCAGCTCACAATACATTCATGGATGGCGGCTCTTCAGACCGAAAGGCTTGAGCGCAAGACGCAGGACATAGCACGACGTGCCGAGCGGGCCAACGGCTCGTGGGAGGACGCTTACTTCATCACCCTCGCCCGCAACTACGGTTTCGGCATCAATGGGGATGCCTTCGAACAGTGGGCTTTCAACGTGCCTCTTAACCAGGTGGCTCATCATCGCGACGACATCTTCCAGGTGGAGGCCATCTTCCTCGGACAAGCCGGCTTGCTCGACGTCAACGCCATTCCCGAGAAATACCAGAAGGAAGCCATGAACGACGGCTATTTCACCCGCCTGAAAAACGAATATACATATCTCGCCCATAAGTTTTCGCTCACACCGATGAATCGCACAATGTGGAAATTCCTCAGGCTGCGTCCACAAAACTTCCCGCACATCAGGATTTCACAACTTGCCACCTTATATCACGACCGAAAGACTTCACTGAGCCAACTGGTGGAATGTAAGAATGTGGATGAAATGCGACACATGCTCAGCACCCATGTTACGGATTATTGGGCCACCCACTATACCTTCGGTTCCGAGAGTGCCTCCAATAACAAGAGCCTGTCGCCATTTTCCATCAACCTCCTGATGATAAACACCGCCATACCCATGTTCTTCGCCTACGGGCGCCATACCTGCGACGACTCCCTCTGCGAAAGGGCATTCGATATGCTCGAACAGCTGAAAGCCGAGGACAACCACATCATAAGAATGTGGAAAGAATGTGGCCTCAAGGTTAAAACCGCCGGAGACAGCCAAGCCCTTATCCAGCTGAAAAACGAATACTGCGACCGCAAGGACTGCCTCCGCTGCCGCATAGGATACGAATACCTGAAAAGAGTGAAGAATGAAGAATGAAGAATGAAGAGTGAAGAATGAAGAATGAAGAATGATAGCAGCCCCCGTGCTCGGCGCGTCAGCGTCGAGTCCATAATAAAAAAAATAAAAACAAATGAAATACGCATATGAAACCCGAATGACGGTGCGCGACTACGAGTGCGACATCGAGGGAATAGTGAACAATGCCAACTATCTCCACTACACCGAGCATACCCGTCATCTGTTCCTACAGCATTGCGGTCTCAGCTTTGCCGACATGCACCGCAAGGGCGTGGATGCCGTGGTGGCACGAATGAACCTCAAGTTCAAAACCCCGTTAGTGCCCGACGACACATTCATATCACGCCTTGCCATCAAGAAAGACGGAATAAAATATGTTTTCTATCAAGACATCTTCCGCGAAAGAGACGAAAAACTCTGTTTCTCGGGAGTGATAGAAATTGTATGCTTAGTCAACGGACGTCTCGCCAACAGCGATGATTACGACAGGGCTCTTGAAAAATACATAGGACAATAATATGAACGAGCAGCAGCTTTTATATAATATGGCGCTCACGCGCATCGGGCATTTCAGTCTTGCCACCGCCTTGCATCTATATCGCACATTGGGCAGTGGCGAGGAGATTTTCTTACACCGCAATGAAATCGCCGATATTATCCCCGACTGCTCTCCACGCCTGTTGGAGAACATCAAGGACTGGAGCGAGCCTCTGAAACGGGCCGAACAGGAACTGGACTTCTGCCTCAACAACGACATAAAGGTTCTTTGTCTTGGCGACGGCTATTATCCGCAGCGTTTGGAAGATTGTCCTGATGCGCCTATCGTCATGTATTACAAAGGCTCTGCTCTGCTCAATCAGGCACGTGTCATAAATATTGTAGGCACTCGTCACTGCACTCCCTACGGCGAGGACTTTATCCGAAAATTTCTACTTGAACTTAAGGCGATGTGCCCAGAGGTGCTTGTTGTTAGCGGTTTGGCATACGGTGTTGACATCAATGCACATGTCCAGGCTCTCAACAATGGATATGAAACTGTGGGCGTCCTGGCTCACGGTCTCGACTATCTCTATCCCCAGGCCCACAAGGAGGTGGCAAGAAAAATGGTCAACTGCGGAGGACTGCTCACCGAGTTTATGACTTGCACAAATGCCGACAAGGGCAATTTCGTCAGACGCAACCGCATTGTTGCAGGCATGTCAGATGCTTGCATCCTGGTGGAGTCAGCCTCCCACGGCGGAGGTCTCATCACTGCAGGCATTGCCAACGACTACAATCGGGATGTCTTTGCTGTTCCCGGCAGAATCGGCGACCACTTTTCTGTGGGTTGCAACAATATCATACGCGACAACAAGGCCATACTCCTCACGTCAGCCGAAGACTTCGTCAAAGCAATGGGATGGGAGAACGACGCCATGAGAATAGAGGCACAGAGAAATGGAATTGAGCGCGAGCTATTCCCCGACCTGTCTCCAGAGCAAAAGAAGATATATGACATATTAAACGCCACCAACGACCTGTCGTTGAACATATTGTCGGTCAAATCGGCTATCCCCATCGGCAATTTGTCTGCCATCATGTTTCAAATGGAGATGATGGGAGTGGTAAAACCATACGCCGGTGGCACGTATCATCTTTTAAAATGAAAAATGGCTGCGCAAACCGAACGCAGAGCCGAGCTTGCTCGAGCTATGCTTAGGTGCAGCCAGCCATCGACGAAGTCAATGAAGAATGAAGAACTATGAAGATTGGAAATATAGAATTTGGCGAAAGGCCACTGTTCCTTGCCCCGATGGAGGATGTTACTGACATCGGTTTCCGTATGCTTTGCAAGCGTTACGGAGCGGCTATGGTATATACCGAGTTTGTCAGCGCCGAGGCACTGGTACGCTCGGTGAAGGCCACCGTCAACAAACTCACCATCTGCGACGAGGAACGCCCCGTGGGCATACAGATATACGGACGCGACGTACCCGCCATGGTAGAGGCGGCAAAGATTGTGGAACAGGTGCATCCTGATGTCATCGACCTCAACTTCGGTTGTCCTGTAAAGAAAGTTGCAGGCAAGGGAGCCGGTGCCGGTATGTTGCAGAACATCCCCCTTATGCTCGAGATAACCCGCGAGGTGGTGAAGGCTGTGAAAACTCCCGTCACCGTGAAAACACGCCTTGGATGGAACTCCGAGCAGCTCATCATAACCGACCTTGCCGAACAACTGCAAGACTGCGGTATAGCCGCCCTCACAATCCACGGTCGCACCCGTGCCCAGATGTACACCGGCGAAGCCGACTGGACCCTCATCGGCGAAGTGAAAAACAACCCCCGCATCCACATCCCCATCATTGGCAATGGTGACATCACCACCCCCGACGAAGCCCGCCAAGCCTTCGACCGCTATGGTGTGGATGCCGTCATGATAGGCCGTGCCACCTTCGGTCGCCCCTGGATTTTCAAGGAGATAAGGGATAACACCCGCTCAGCCACCAGCGATAACACCCGCTCAGCCACCACCGACAACACCCCCTCAGCCACCGTTCTCGGCGATTTTGTCGCCGAGCCTCCCCTTTCCTCCCCCCTCTCCATCGACGCCAAGCTCGACATCCTCGAGGAGCAGCTCCGCATAAACATCGCCCGCATCGATGAATACCGCGGCATCCTCCACACACGTCGCCACCTTGCCGCCTCCCCCATCTTCAAGGGCATTCCCGACTTCCGCCAAACGCGCATAGCCATGCTCCGCGCCAACACCGCCGACGAGCTCCTCTCCATCCTCGAATCGACGCGACCCATCCTCAACTCCCTCAAAAATATATCATAATAATAACAATAGAATGACAGAAGACTTTGACATAAGAGAAGAGCAGAACTTCAACTCTGCCGAAAAGGACTTTGAAAACGCCCTCCGCCCGCTCAAATTCAATGATTTCAGCGGACAGAGCAAGGTGGTGGAAAACCTCCAGGTGTTTGTCGAGGCCGCAAAATACCGCGGCGAACCGCTCGACCACACGCTTCTCCACGGTCCTCCCGGACTCGGTAAGACCACCCTAAGCAATATAATCGCCAACGAACTCGGAGTAGGTTTCAAAATCACCAGCGGACCCGTGCTCGACAAGCCCGGAGACCTTGCAGGCATACTCACATCCCTCGAAAAGAACGACGTTCTATTCATTGATGAGATTCACCGCCTGTCTCCAGTGGTGGAGGAATATCTCTACTCTGCCATGGAGGACTACCGCATCGACATCATGATCGACAAGGGTCCTTCCGCCCGCTCCATTCAGATTGACCTCAATCCATTCACACTCGTGGGAGCCACCACCCGCAGCGGTCTCCTCACTGCCCCCCTTCGCGCTCGTTTTGGCATAAACCTGCATCTGGAATATTATGACCCCGAGACGCTTAAGCGCATTCTCAAGCGTTCGGCGAGCATCCTAAAGGTGCCCATCGACGACGATGCTGCCATTGAGATAGCCCGTCGCAGCCGTGGCACGCCACGTATAGCCAATGCTCTGTTGCGTCGTGTTCGTGACTTCGCCCAGGTGAAAGGCTCCGGTCGCATCGACTATGAGATTACGCAATATGCCCTAACGTCTCTCAACATCGACCGCTTCGGTCTCGACGAAACCGACAACAAGATTCTCCTCACCATCATCGACAAGTTCAAGGGTGGTCCTGTCGGCATAACCACCATCGCCACTGCCATCGGCGAGGATGCCGGAACTGTTGAGGAGGTATATGAGCCATACCTGATAATGGAAGGTTTCATCAAGCGCACCCCCCGCGGCCGCATGGTCACCGAGTTAGCCTACAAGCATCTCGGCCGCAGCATGTTTGGCTCCAGCGAACAACTCTCCATCGATTTTTAAATTTAAATGAAGAATTAAGAATGAGCTGCGCGATGACACCCTACAGTTGACCAGGGAACCGGAAGGCATTCTTCATTCTTCATTAGATAATAATAAAATGACAGCAATATTCACGGGTAGTTTCGACCCATTCACAATAGGTCACTACGATATAGTTAGCCGTGCCCTGCCGCTCTTCTCCCGCATCGTCATCGGTGTGGGGGTCAACGAGCGCAAGCAGTATATGCAATCAGCAGAACAACGTTGCGCCACCATCGCGAGTATTTATGCCGATGAACCCAAAATCGAGGTGAAGTCTTATTCCGACCTCACCGTGGATTTCGCCCGACGAGAGGGTGCTATATATATAATGAAAGGTGTGCGAAGCGTGAAGGACTTCGAGTATGAACGCGAACAGGCCGACATCAACCGTCAGCTCTCGGGCATCGACACCATCCTGCTCTATTCCGACCCAAGATATAGCAGCATATCATCAAGTATGGTGCGCGAGCTTATCCACTTCGGCCAGGATGTCAGTCGCTATCTGCCTCAGCTATTAAAATAATAATATGAAACACTTTGATTTATTCAAAACCATATTTGCCCTATGCCTTATGCTGATGCCAATCCATCAGTCATTCGGGAAAGGCACGGGATATTCCCCGGGACAAACTGTGCCTGAGGACTATATCAAGAACCATGGCTATGGCGTGTTCTTCTCATCACAGGCCATCCCCGACTCAATATTTGCCTTAATGCAAGGCAAGACATTCAAGAAGGACTGCACCGTAGCCCGCTCTTCCTTGCGATATATCCTTTGCCTCCACCGTGATGCAAAGGGCAATGCCATAGTAGGGGAAATGGTGGTCAACAAGGACATTGCAGATGATGTCCTGGATATTTTCCGCCAACTGTTCATCCACAGATACCCCATCGAGCGCATGCGGCTGATAGACTATTGGGATGCCGACGACGAGAAATCAATGACTGCCAACAACTCGTCGTCATTCAATTTCCGCTGCATATCCCACACCAACAAGGTGTCAAAGCACGGATGCGGCATGGCCATCGACATCAATCCTCTCTACAATCCATATCAAAAGCCCCTTGCCAACGGCAAGACGACGGTTGAGCCTGCCGCGGGCAAACCATATCTCAACCGCAATCTAAAGTTTGATTACAAGATTTCGAAAGGCGACCTGTGTTATCGCCTCTTCAAGCAACATGGATTCAAATGGGGAGGCGACTGGACGTCGATGAAGGACTATCAACACTTTGAGAAGTGAGAAGTCTTGGAATTAGAAATTAGAAATGAGGAATTAGGAATGAGGAATTAGGAATTAGGAATTATGTCGAAAAAAACATTATTTTTCTTGCTGACTATGGTATATTCCTTATGTATGTCGGCAGATGACAAGATGGGTGTCAACAAGGATAGCGTTCGCAATGCCATCCTCAACAGCTATGTCAGATATGGCGAGCAGTTTGCGGGCAAGCCATGGCTTTCGCCCAGCGCACGCCTTTTTGCCGAATTCAAGACCAACGGCAACCGTGTCAACTATGAGGCCTTCACCTTCGCCAAGCGCAGGCAGTTGGCCGCCCTCGTCATGGCTGAGGCAGTGGAGGGCAAGGGCAGATTTATGGATGACATAATCGACGGACTGTCGAGCACATTGGAGGAGACATGGTGGGGACTGCCCGCCCACTACGGCACAAAATTGATGAACCCCGACGACCAGAACGTTGACCTCTTCAATGCCGAAACGGCTGGTCTCATCGCATGGACAAGACACGTCCTCGCCGAACGTCTCGACCGCTTCTCGCCCATGCTCGCCAAGCGCATCGACCGCGAGATAGAACGCCGAATCCTCATCCCCGCCCTCAACACCAACTATTGGTGGAAAAAAGCCTCGATGAACTGGAACCCCTGGATATGCTCCAACTGGCTTGCCTGTGTGCTCTTCTGCGAGCACGACAGCGCGCGCCAAGCCAAGGCCATAACCCAAATAAAATCCGCCATGCAAGCCTTCTACAACGGCTATCCCGCCGACGGCGGATGCGACGAGGGTCCCACATATTGGGACCGTGCCGCCGCCTCCCTCTTCGAGTGCGAGTATTTACTCACCCCCAAAGAAGCCACCCCCAAAGAAGCCACCGTTCCATGGAGTTTTGCTCCATGGCCCCCCAAATCTCCCCAATCCACGCCCCCCGCTCTCAAAAAGATGGCAGCCTATTGCTATGCCACCTACATCGCCGACGGCTACTGCCTCAGCTTCGCCGATTCCCACGGCAATCGCCACGTGCAGCAGCCCAACGTGATGTATCCCTTCGCCCTCTTCGTCGGCGACACCACCATGCGCCGCTTTGCCGCATATATCGCCCGCGAGAAGGGATTCTTCCAAAACGCCGCCGCCCTCTACGACAAAAGCGGCAACTATCCCACCCTCGGTCGCGAGCTCATCTTCATCAGCCTTCTCGACTCCTTCCTCGACGAGACTCCCCAAGAACCCCTCCTCGCCGACACATGGCTGCCAAGCCTGCAAATCATGACCGCCCGACGCAAGGGTACGTTCATAGGCATGAAGGGAGGACACAACGACGAGAGCCACAACCACAACGACGTGGGTTCGTTTGTGATATACGACGGCGGCACACCCCTCCTCGTTGACCCCGGAGTGGGCGAATATACATCAAAGACATTCAGCAACCAGCGCTATGAAATATGGACCATGCAGTCGGCATATCACAATCTGCCCCAAATCAATGGTTTCGACCAGCGCAACGGCAAGCAATATGCCGCCCGCGACGTAAAATACACCAAGGGATGCATGACTCTCGACATATCTTCCTGCTATCCCGAAGAAGCCCAAATAAACCGTTGGACCCGAAAAACAAAGATTGATGACGGGGGACGGGTGACGCTCACCGACGACTACGACCTGAAGTCCCGCACTGCCCCCCTGCGCCTGATGTTCATAGCCGCCACTAAGCCGACTGTCAACGAGTCAAAATCTGCCATCACCCTCGGCTCCCACGTCCTCACCTATCCCCGTGGATGCAAGGCTGCCATAGAGCCATTGGACGACAAATTCGACCCGATGCTCCGTTCAATGTGGCCCAACGGCCTATGGCGCATAGTCATCACCGACAATAGCAGGGCTACCAAGGGGAAACTGGTTTTTAAAATGAAGAGTGAAGAATGAAGAGTGAAGAATATTAGCAGCTCCCGTGCTCGGCGCGTAAGCTTCGAGTCTCAAACCGTAATACCCAATAAAAATAAAACGAAAAAAAAGAATATATGATTACATACAACTGCGAAGGCGTGAAAATGCCTGATATAAAAAAACGTGAGACCACGGCTTGGATAAAGGCCGTGGCTGCGGAATACGGCCGCAAAGTAGGAGAAATAGGATATATGTTCGTCAACGACGAGAAAATCCTTGAGGTCAACCGTGAATATCTCGGTCACGACTATTACACCGACATCATAACATTCGATTATGACGAGGGCAACCGCATCAACGGCGACCTCGTCATAAGTCTCGACACCGTGCGTTCCAATGCCGAACAATTCTCAAAGCCCTATGATGAAGAGCTCCATCGCGTCATCATCCACGGCATCCTCCACCTCTGCGGCATCAACGACAAAGGTCCCGGGGAGCGCGAGATAATGGAAGCTGCCGAGAACAGGGCTTTGAAAATGAAGAGTGAAAAATGAAGAATGAAGAAGTTGATAGCGCGATAACATTCGCTGTAGGGGCTTACTTCATGTAAGACCGCCAATGCGGGATGCCCACGCTCCCAGAGGCATCCGCATCCCGTCCGCGCAGCCCATTCTTCATTCTTCATTCATCATTCTTCATTTAAATTCCTGCGTTAACCACCGGCTGCGCCGAGTCATCACCGCAGAGCACCACCATCAGGTTGCTCACCATGGCGGCCTTCTTCTCGTCGTCGAGAGTCACAACACTGTCGGCGGCCAACTTGTCGAGTGCCATCTTCACCATCGACACGGCTCCCTCCACGATTTTCTCCCTTGCCGAGATAATCGCGCTGGCTTGCTGTCTGCGCAACATCACCGCGGCAATCTCAGGCGCGTATGCCAGATAGTTGATGCGTGCCTCAACCACCTCGATGCCCGCCATCGACAGGCGCTCATCGAGCTTCTGCTCCAGCTGCTGGTTTATCTCGCTGCCGCCGTCGCGAAGCGTGATGGCATTCTTGTCATCATCGTCATCGTCGTAGGCATATTTGCCTGCCACCTCGCGAAGGGCGGCATCACTCTGAATCTTCACGAAGTTCTCGAATGCCTGCATCACTCCTGCCACATTTGAGCCTACTACCACCTGTCCGTTCTTAGCCGGGTCACCCGCAATGGTCTGTGAGTCAATCTCGAACATGGCCTTGTATGTGTCCTTCAGCTTCCACACCAACATGAGTCCTATCATCACCGGATTACCCGTCTTGTCGTTCACCTTTATCGGTTCGGCATCCAGGTTTCTCGCCCTCAGCGACAGTTTCTTGGCAGTGATGAAGGGGTTCACCCAATAGAAGCCCGTGCGAGTGAATGTTCCCTTGTATTTTCCGAAGAACAGCAGCACCCGCGCCTCATTAGGCTCAAGTTCAAGGAATCCTCCCCAAATAAACAGACTCACGATAAACAGCACGATGGCCATAACCAATACTGAATACACTTCCTCTATTCCCATCCATATTCCGATTCCGATGGAGCCGAAAGTCAGGAGAAGGTTGACGAACAGCATCAGGAAGCCGTTCAATGTAGTGCCCTCAAAGGCATACTCGTTTTTTACATCTTTTGTTGCCATAATATTATATTTTTAAAATGTTTTCTTAGGTTAGACGAATACCTTCACGCATTTACTACAAATACGACTGCAAAAATAACACTTTTTTTCCACATAACGAAACAAATTCTAAATAATTTGATACATTTATAAAGCCGATGAAAATATTATGTGAAAAATATCGTTAAATCGTTGGCTGTTTGCCGATTATTTACTAACTTTGCGCAACGAAAAACTCATAAAACAAATAATTTGTATGGAAAGAACTTGGAGATGGTTCGGCAAGAACGACAAAATCACTCTTGCCATGCTGAAGCAAATCGGTGTGGAGGGCATCGTCACTGCCCTGCACGACGTGCCGCTCGGCGAAGTCTGGACTCGCGAGAAAATCCGCGACCTGAGAGAATATATCGAACAGTACGGAATGAGATGGAGCGTGGTGGAGAGCCTGCCAGTGGTGGAGACCATCAAGTATGGAGGTCCCGACCGCGACCATCAGATTGAGGTGTATAAGCAGTCGATGCGCAACCTCGCCGCCGAGGGCATAAAGTGCATCTGCTACAACTTCATGCCCGTGCTCGACTGGGCACGCACCGACCTGCTGCACGAGAACCCCAACGGTTCGAGCAACCTCTACTTCTCGTATGCCGAATTTGCATATTTCGACATATATATATTAAAGCGTGAGGGCGCGCGCGAGGAATGGGCTGCCTTCAACAAGTTTGAGGGGCGCAACGTGCTCGCCGAAGCCGACGAGCTGGCTAAGACCATGACTCCCGAGAAGGACCACAAACTGGTGGAGAACATCGTGATCAAGACCCAGGGATTCGTCAGCGGCAACTTCAAGGAGGACGACGAGCATCCGATTGAACTCTTCCGCCAGTTCCTCGACCTCTACAAGGGTATCGACAAGAACCAGCTTCGCGCCAATATGAAGTATTTCCTCGAAGCCATCATGCCCGTATGCGACGAGACCGGCATCAACATGTGCGTGCATCCCGACGACCCGCCAATCCCCGTGCTCGGTCTGCCCCGCATCGTCAACTCCGACGAGGACATCCAGTGGTTCCTCTCGGCGGTGGACAATCCCCACAACGGACTTTCGTTCTGTGCCGGCTCTCTCTCGGCAGGCATTCAGAACGATGTGGTTGCCCTGGCGCGCAAGTATGCCTCGCGCACGCATTTCGTCCATCTGCGTTCATGCCACATCTTCCCCAACGGCGATTTCACCGAGGCGTCGCATCTTGGCGGACGTGCCGACATCATCGAGCTTGCCCGCATCTTCGAGAAGGAGAATCCCTCGCTCCCCATGCGTGTTGACCATGGCATGACGATGCTTGGCGACGAGAGCCGCGGCTACAATGCCGGCTATTCATTCCTCGGCCGTATGTTTGCCTTAGGACAGGTGCAAGGCATCCTCGCCACCGTAGATCGCGAATTGGGAATAGAATACAAACAACCGGGATTCTTTGATTAAAATGAAGAGTGAAGATTATTTAGGCACGGATTGACACGGCTTTTTTTTTAAAAGACACAGCTGGGCTGCGCTATGGATATGGGCTATATTTGCTAAGAGACTATACTAAAGTATAGACACGGTTCGTTTGCGATTGTACAAACTAAGCCGTGAACTTGCGAAGCAAGCCATAAATACGAAGTGCCGTGTTTTATATCAAAGCGGAGCCAAGCCGTGTCTTTGAAAAAGCCGTGGAGTTCCGTGCCTAAAAAAATAAGAAACGAAGTTCGACAAAGTCAATTAAAAATTAAGAATGAATAATTTATTTGACATCCAAGGCTACGTGGTAGCCATCACGGGCGGCACCGGAGTATTGGGCCGCGCCATTGCAAAATACCTGGCTCTCAACGGAGCCAAAGTGATAATCCTCGGACGCAAGGAAGACGTCGGAGCGGAAATCGTTGCCGACATACAGAAGGCCGGCGGCGAATGTGAGTTCCTCAAGACCGACGTGATGAACCAGGACGTGGTGCAGCAGAACTGCGACTACATCATTGGGAAATACGGCCGCATCGACACCCTGCTCAACGCTGCCGGAGGCAACATGAAGGGAGCAACCATCACCCCCGAGCAAACCTTCTTCGACCTCGAGGCCAAGCAGTTCCAAACCGTTCTCGACCTCAACCTCACCGGCACGGTCATCCCCACGCAGGTGTTCCTCCGTCCGATGGTAAAGCAGGGCAAGGGTTCAATCATCAACTTCTCTTCGATGGCGGCCTTCCGTCCCATGACCCGCGTCTGCGGATATGCCGCCGCCAAGGCAGGCATCAGCAATTTCACCGCCTTCATGGCCACCGAGTGCGCCAAGAAATTCGGCGAGGGCATCCGTGTGAACGCCATTGCCCCCGGTTTCTTCATCACCGAGCAGAACCGTGCCCTCCTCACCAATCCCGACGGCACATTCACCCAGCGCGGACAGGATGTAATCCGTCAGACTCCCTTCGGCCGCATGGGCGAGCCCGAGGAACTCTGCGGCACCATCCACTATCTGATGTCCGATGCCGCCAAGTTTGTCACCGGCACCGTGGCCGTGGTAGATGGCGGTTTCAACTGCTTCGCGATGTAATATTCCGGAAACGTAACTTCTCAAGAGTGTCTCCCTAACATGGGAGACACTCTATATTGTTTCACCGCCAATATTCCTGAAATTCTTCCATCCCTCGGCATTCTTGTATGCCTGCAGGGATGCTTTGGGCACTGTCAGCTTCACGTCAGTATAGTTCTCGTTGGCGAATGTGTCGGGCTTTATGGAGGGAGGCGCAGGGGCCTTCACTACAATCTTCTTAAGGGAAGTGCATCCGGCAAAGGCATTACTCCCTATCGTCAAGACGCCATCGTCAATCTCAACAGATGAAAGAGATGTGCATCTG
Organism: Prevotella sp.; assembly: GCA_022775105.1. Taxonomy (GTDB): domain Bacteria; phylum Bacteroidota; class Bacteroidia; order Bacteroidales; family Bacteroidaceae; genus Prevotella. The sequence goes on from JALFIX010000082.1 coordinate 23,416, forward strand.
CTGAAACAATTGTCGGGAATGCCGGTGGCATATCCTCCTATATGCAAAGTCTTTAGATTTCTCTTGCGATAAAACGGACTGTCATTACCGCAATTAACCTCCCATTCAATATTCCTGCCTATATACAAAGACACCAGCGGACAGTGGTTGAACATGTCACGACTGATGAATATCGTGTCTTTTCCGTCGGCAATAACAAGTTTCGAGAGATTATAGCACATAATGAATGCCATTTTCCTCATATCTATGATGGAAGAAGGCAGTGTCAATCCTACAATCTTCTCATTGTCATAAAAAGCATTTCCCAATTCTGTAACCTTAAATGTTTTCCCGTCATAATCAACTTCATCTGGAATGACAACCTCACCCGAATATCTATTCACCCCTTTGGTCAGCCTGCATGTCAAATCGTCAACAGACAATACGTCGAAATACAACCCATCCGACTCAAAGTCATAGACTCCGTCAAATTTGGTATCCTTTTTCTCGGATAACCATGGCAATACAGCTTTTATTACACTCTTCATAATTATATAATGTATTAAGTCCTACAATTCTCTCCCATGTTGTATAAAAATCTCTAAATATCATCCCTTATCGCCACTAAAGAAAAAAGCGTGGAGAGTCCGAACCTGTCACCCGTTCCACACTCTGAGGCTCTGGCATTTGCCCATCCAGTCAAGAACGAGCAACGCACAGAAACCCACGCCGTGATTTATCATAAGAAGAGTCCTATGAATCACACCAATGGGCATCTACCGTTGCCTTGTTAAGTGACTGAATTGAAACTGCCAGATTTCAGAGTGTCATGAACAAAGCGCATGATAAACGCCTTACCAAAAGTAGCGGATTCCATACATATCCCACATACCCCTTCGGCGTGGGGATATGGAAATCCGCTGCAAAATTACTTATTATTGTCGAAATATCCAAATATTTGTCTGTTTTTCTTGCAAAAAAAATAACGAAGAAGGACAAACTAAGGGTTAATAGCGGTTAATCTTCTTGGTCTTGCAACCGGCAATGAGACCGCTGCCGAGGATGCGCATCCCAACCGTAAAGGCCGAAAAAAAATCGAGCGTCACCGGATGACGGGTGACGCTCGGATTTTTTATGTAATATATGACAAAAGTTTTTCACCTTTGCCGGACGAATTGCCTGTCAGTGCGAAATACAACTGACACCAAGTGCGGTTCCAACGGCTGCGAGGATTGCCGATGCAAGGTTCCACAAAAATCGTATTAGCCTCGTCTTGTTTTCCTGAGTCATAAGTCTTCTTTTTTAAAAATTAAAAAATTAAAGAATTAAAAAAATAAAAAATTAAAGAATTAAAGAATTTGCTGCCGCCAACGCCCGCGGCCAATGCGGATGCCTCCGGGAGCGTGGGCGTCCCGCCCGCGGCCTGCCGAGAAGAAATATTTCTTCCCACTGCGACGTATTAGAGATGTTTAAGATATGAGGGGGCTATAAATCCTGCCCCCTCAATGGGTTACCCCAAGTCACCGTCTTCGATGACCTCGTCACCGTTGTCGATGACCTCGTCGTCACCGCCGCCGCTGCCGCCGTTCTCGTCACCGCCGATTACTGGTGGCAGTTCCTCGTCGGTGGTGTTGTCGCTGCCCGAGCCAGTGCCGGTGTTGTCGCTGCCCGAGCCATTGTCGGTGGTGACATCCTCGATAATGAGCCCCTTGACGATGCGTTTGAACTCAACCGACTGCTGGAAACGGGTGTCCCACTTCTTCGGCATGTCGATTACGATGCAAGCCGTGAGGTCGCTCGTTGCGAGGTCGCTTGCCACAAGTTCGCGGTTGACGTCAATCTTGTCGGCAGCGGCGGTGTTGCCGACAGCCATGTAGTCGGCCTTGCGCTGGGTGAGCTTCGCCTTGAGCTGGCTCTGGGTGATTGAACCCTTCACGGTGGGTCGGAAGGTGAGACCGTCGGGCGATGCCACGATTTTGGCGTTGAGCCCGAGGATAAGCGGGATATTCTTCTCCAACTGCTTCATCACTGCCGACACGTCGGCGGCGGTCACCGTTGAACCCTGAGCGAGATAGTCGCAGAAGGTGTCATAGTCGAGCGTCTGCTGGTTGACGATACGCGGGGTGACAATCTTCTCCCCGATGAGCTTGTTCTCCGAAAGAACCATCTGAACGTTGAGTGCCATAGGCTTCATGCCCATTGCCGGTATGGGACTTGGTGTTTCGCCTGACTGTTGGCCCCTTGCCTTGTGGGAGTGTTTCCCTCCGTAGGCATTTCGCAGCAGGCGCCGGCCTTGTGGTTTAACAAAGGTTTTGGGGCCATCGTTTTTCTTTCTCGGTGCAAAGTTACGAATAATTTCGCCTCGCGCTCCACTTTTCCGTCGCCCCGTAGTCCGTTTTCCGTCAGTTTGTGATGTCTCCCGCCCCATCCTCATTTGAGCCGGCTCGCGAGGGGCTTTGAAGAGGATTATTCTGCCCTTTCTGTCCGCTCAATCATCCGTTTGAGCCGACTGCCGTGAGACATCGGGCGGCCGTACTACCTTTTTTTTTAGAAGCGTCACCCGACTTGAAGCGTCACCCGTCACCTTAAAAAAAAGATTTTTTCACGTCCTCCGTCCCCTTTTATTAATCAATATATAATAAGGTACGCAAGAAAAGAAGAGAAGAAAAGCAGAGAAGACAATCCTCTTCTAAGCCCTCCTTCAAAAAAAAAGAAAAAGCGCATGTCATGTCGGGGTATTCTCCCGTCGCCGCAAAAAAAAATGCCGTCAGCAAGGTGACGGGTGACGCTTGGATCACAGGGACAGGCACCTTGATTCACCCCATAGCGGGTCAATGCGCCTATCCCACTCCATGATTTGCCGGATTATCACAAACAATATCCTTGATATATAAAAAATTCCGTCGTTTTCTTGCAGATTTCAAAAAAACTTCGTATTTTTGCAGCAAAATAATGGAATACAATATGGCAACAATAGAAGAAAGATACATCAGCCTGCTGACCGACTTCGGTTTCAAGCGCATATTCGGCACAGCTCCCAACAAGGACTTGCTGATCAACTTCCTCAATAGCCTGTTTGACGGTAAACAGGTTATCAAGGACGTGAAGTATCTCAACACGGAGCATTTCGGCGACAACGCGTCGTCACGCAAGGCAATTTTCGACGTGTATTGCGAGGGCGAGAACGACGAGAAGTTCATCGTCGAGATGCAAAATGCCTATCAGGACTTCTTCAAGGACCGCTCCCTGTTTTATTCCACATTCCCCATTCGCGAACAAGCCAAGAAAGGTGCCGACTGGGATTTTAAGCTTTCACGCGTATATACTGTGGCTCTTTTGAACTTTGACATGAAGGAGAAAGCCTTCGACAAGAAGGATATAACCCACACCGTGAAGCTCTGCGACATCAAGACCAACAAGGTGTTCTATAAGAAGCTCGACTTCATATATGTAGAGATTGCCAAGTTCAAGAAGAAGGAGGACGAGTTGGAGACGCTTTATGACAAATGGCTCTACGTATTGAAGAACCTATATAAGTTGGAGAGCCGCCCCAAGGCTTTGCGCGACAAAGTGTTCGACCGCCTGTTCAAGGAGGCTGAGATAGCCACATTCACCCCCGAGGAGCTGCGTGAGTACGAGGATAGCCTCAAGGCCTACCGCGACATCAAGAACTCTATTGACTCGGCGCGTAGGGAAGGACGTGCAGAAGGACGTGCAGAAGGACGTGCAGAAGGACGTGCAGAAGGGCGTGCAGAAGGGCTTGCAGAGGGGAAAAAGGATATTGCACGAAAAATGAAGTCCAGAGGATTCTCAGCAACTGACATATCTGAGATGACAGGATTGACGGAAGAAGAAATCAGGACTTTGTAACTATTGTTTTATTGAACACAGGGAAAGGTACGTTGACACCCATAGCGGGTCAATGCACCTTTCCCTGCAATTCTCTGATGATTACTTAATGCAGTTTAGAAAATATAATTACCACTTCTGAAAGTTAAGTAAAGAATATGCTTTCCCGGCAGGCCGCGGGCAGGACGCCCACGCTCCCAGAGGCTCCGCATCCCTAACCGTTGAGGTCGAAAAATTTTTCTGAAAAAATATTTGGAGGATAAGATTATTCTTCGTACCTTTGCATCGTTATTATTAAATCACATGCCTATCGAAACATAAAAGACAAACACAACCTGAAGGAAAGTCCATTCACGGACATGAAATGAACGTGGAACCCGGATCTCGCGTGGCTCTATATCAGGATATGCCACGGCACCTCGACGAGGAAAGCCTGAGACACCGCCGGACATGGCAGATGACAAACGGAGTATAAATCTATAATTCACGATACTGATATGAACAACATGAATAAAGATAATAAAATAGATAATTCTTTAGCCAAAGAAATCAAGTCTATAAAGTTTGAAATGAGCATTAAAATGCTTTTGGAACAATTATCACATATAGGTGATAAAACGAGAAAAACCAGTAAGGGACTAATGAGGGCCTTAAGTCGTATAGCATATTTCCCCGCACTCTTGTTTAGGGGATTGCATATTTTTGACTATGATTACAAAAAAATCGAAAGGGAATATGAAAAGAGGACGCGAAGTTTTCTCGTATCGACGGATATAGGAGACAAAAGCGAAAATCCACTGTTCAATCCTGAAGGCATTATTCATAAGTCAATCGACAAAATCCTGCATATCGGGAAAAAGGATAATGACAAACCCAAGCGGGGCAGACCGACAATAACACAGCTATGCGAGAAAATCTCAGACAGCAATGTGGTAAAGATGGCTAAGAAATGCTACTTGAACATATATCGAAAGGCATTGAAATTTGCGCAAAACATAACTCAGTATCTGGTATGCTTCCTGTACAGCCTGTTTGGCATCCCCGACAACGACACTGAGACGGTTTACGGCAAGGTGAGCCATTTCCGCCGGATAATGTCGGGCATTAAGGGACTGAAGATTCCGTCGGTGAGGAGATTGCAACAAATGCTGAAATGGTTTATGGAATGGAAGGCGGCCGTGATAAAGACCGCCAAGGAGATGAAAGAAGAGATAACACACAGGGCATGGGAGAAGCTTGTCGAGAAAATCAAGCGACAGTTTGAAATTCTTATTCCTCAATATGCCATGTGCTGAAATACCCTGCGAAATTAACGGGGCGATGTCCAAGGAGATTGGATGTCGCCCCGTTTTTTTTTGTGCCATATCGTTAATGCCGATTGCAAGTTCTTGCCATTACCAGGACTAAAATTCCATTGCTAACCTATTGAAAGACACTTGTTTGTTTATACGAAATTAAACGAAGCGAAAATATCCTGGATTATACCTAATTTTGCACCCGAAAAGAATTCAAGGACTCCGGAGTTTCCTGACTTTTCGCAAAAGTATCTCCCGACGGCATTGCGCCGGGGAGATGGAAAGTTGAACTTAAAAAAAATCATGCGAAAATGAACAAGGAAACATTATTTGAAAAAGAGATTACCTTGGGGTATCTCACGGCAATGATTGCAAAGTCGATGTATCTGTTGTCGGCAAGTGATAAAATGGAATTTGCCATGATATTCATCTCCTCGGCCAAGGGGGACATGGATGAAGCAGAACAAGAGGCGAGGGAGAAGGGCGAGACGATGCAGGCGAATCTGCCCGACCCCAACATCAAAGTCACCCCGTCGATGATGAGGCGCGCCATCGGGAAGGCCCTCGCATTGGAAACGGCAGACGGGCGGGGGCGCACGAGACGTGTGTTCTCAACCAAGAAAAAGTGGCTCGCAGTGTATCGTGTGATGCAATACTTCGGGATTGTGGATGGGTATATCCAGTATCAGAGGGCTGTGAATTACATTATGAACAAGGTTTATCCAAAGGGTGTGCCCATGCCCGAGGCGATGATGAAGATCATGCCTAATACCAACGCATTGAGCGTTGCGGGCGGCGAAAGCGGATTAAACAAGCCGCTGGAGGAATGGCTCAGCAGCAAGTACGACTATCGGCTGGGCGACTATCTCCCGATAGCCCGCTGCATGGTGGAATCCATATCGGAGGAAATGCTCGATTATCCACCGAAAGCATAATTATGCGAATGGTGGAAAGAAAACGAATTGGCGGACGCAGAGTGCCGCCAATTCCATCGCGAGGGGGATGTAAAGTAGTAATTTTGCAGCGAAAATCATTTTTTTAAATCAAAAAGAATCATGATGAGACTGACATTAGAAAGAACTACAAGACGGAGGGGCTACACCGAGGGTGTGCTCACCGACGAGAAGGGCAATCGCCTGGCCGACACGCTCGAACCGCAATGGCGGGCTCTGGCGAGGGGCGAGAAAAAGGTAGCGGGGAAGACGGCCATCCCCGAGGGAACTTATGACGTGGTGGTGACAATGAGTCCGCGGTTCGGAATGAATCTGCCGCTATTGCTGGATGTGCCGGGGTTTGAGGGCATCAGGATTCATGCGGGCAACAATGCCGAGTATGACTCCAGAGGGTGCATACTGGTGGGCGAGCGCAACGCCCCGGGGATGATCATCAACAGCCGCGTAACTCTCAGGCGAATCATCGACATGATGATGAGGGAAAGAAAAATATGTATAACCATAAAACTAAAGGAACAATGAAGAAGACATTTAAGGGCGTGACCGTCACGATGATGACGAACGACGAGAACGAGAGCGAGGGAAGAAGGGTGATGAACGGGGCGTTGAGCATGTCGGACGACGCCAAGGAGGCGAAGTTCGTGGAGTCGGCCCCGAGGCCGCGGAGGCAGCGGGCAACGAAGATTGTGGACGGGCAGCTGCTATCGCTCACGCAGAACGACCGCGGACAGATGAGGATGCACACCAAGGCCGTTGACCCGAGGGACTATCCCAACTATGCCTTCGCACTGTATTGCGAGGCTACGGAGGCGATGAACAAGATCTTGGGAAATGAAGAATGAAGAATGAAGAATGAAGAATGAAGAGTGAAGAATGAAGAATGAAGAATGGCTGCGCGATAACACCCGAGGTAAGACCCTACATCGGCGGACACTCGAAGATTTTACTTCAGAAACTTGAATTAATTAAAAATTAAATAGAATATGAAAACATTATTTAAAGTGATTGCACAGACCGAGCCTGTGAATGTGCAGAAACAAGATGGCTCGACTATCCAGAAGTCAACGGCGGTGCTGCAGCTCGCCGGAGGCAAGTATGAAGACTCATTCAGTGCCACAATGCTCGGCACTGTCGCCAGCCGGCGCTTTGTGCCAGGCGACATCGTGTGGGCGGCACTGAGATTCCAGGCACGCGAATATCATCCCCAGCAGGGCGGCACCACCTATCTGCAGGACATCACTGTGCAGGAAATAATAAAGATGGGAGGTGCGGAATGAAAAAGAGTTTCGTATCGGTGGAGCACATACTGGCGAGCGATTTCCCGCCGGTGCTCCGCATCTTCTGGAACCAAACGGAAGTGGCTGAGTTCAAGGTGGCCAACGTGCTGTGCGTGCTCACATGCCTTTGCGCCATGAGCCCGAGGTTGCAGTTCGTGTATTACTACGACGGCAAGCGCAAGCCCCATCGGCTGCTGATACAATGCTTCGTGCTGGGCCGCAGCGGCGACGGAAAGTCGTTCAGCGACGATGTGTATAAACTCATCATGGCACCGCTGATAGAACGCGACAAGAAGGAGGAGCAGAAGGAACTGGACTATGTGGAGGAGAAGCGCATGAGGGGCGATTCGAAAGACAAGCCCAAGGAGCCAGTGACGGTGAAAATCTGCCTCAACAAGTTCACCAAGAACAAGATAGTGAAGCGTGCCCACATGATGGTGAGGAAATATGGCGAATCACTGACCTTCTTTGTGTTCACCAATGAGCTATCGACATTGGTGGAAAGACGCGGCTCGTTCGGCGACCTGAGAGACATAGCCAAATTGGCATACGACGCAGGGGCTGAGATTTCGACCGACACCAACTGCGACGCGTCATACAACGCCACTGTTGACATCTGCTGGTGCTCAATACTGAACACCACCGAGCGAATCCTCAACAGATATATGGACAAGGACGCCATCGAAAGCGGCAACGTCAACCGCAACATATATATATTGTTGGGCGACCTGCTGGGCGACGAGCCTCCCATGTTCAAGGATTTCACCGAGGCCGACCTCAAGCTCATTGACGAGACGCAACGCCTTCTGATGAGCGAGACCTACACCGAGGAGGACACTCTGCAACCTATGCACAACGTTGACATGGACTGGCTCTTCAAGGACGAGAGGATATGGTGCGACCGGCAGAGGGAGAGGGTGGTCAAGACCGGCTCGTATGCCCTCAACAGCTTCTACAAGCGCAGTTCGACATCGGCGGCAAGGCTTGCCACAATGGTGTATCACCTGTGGGGCGAGGACCCCAAGAAGAGGGTCAGGGTGAGAAGGCTCTACTACTTCTTCGCCGACTATATCCTGACAGGGCAGATGAAGCTCTTCGGCAAGAAATACGAGGACCTCGTGGAGGTGATAAACTACGGCGACGACGACAACTGCAAGAGCGAGTCGATATACGACTGCCTGCCCAAGCGGTTCAGCCGCCAACAGCTCAGCGCCAAGCGCGAGGAGATGAAACTCGTGACCGAGACTCGCAAGTTCATCTTCAAGTGGCTGAAGAAGAAGTGGATAGTGAAGGTGGAAGGCGAAGAGGAACTGTATGAGAAACTCTTTTGACATTGACGACCTGAAGGCGACTCCGATTATTGAGGTGGCCAGGAGATTAGGCATAGAGGTGAGTGGACACAAGGCCCACTGCGTGTTCCACTCGCCCGACCGTCACCCGTCACTTCGTTTTTATGAAGGAAAAGGCACTTGCCACTGCTTCACCTGCGGCACTCACTGCAGCAGCAACATCGACCTGGTGATGAAGGTGAGGAACTGCTCGTTTGTGGATGCATGCAGATGGCTGGCCGACGGCAACGCGACTTCATCTTCAGGCTCTGCAGTGAAAAGCCAAGCCAATGAAAACAATGGGAAGGGGACTGCCGGGGAGAAGGCAGACCTCGCCCATTTGGCAAGGCTCATCGAACGGCCATATCTCAACGGCGATGCACGCAGGTTTCTCTTCGACGAGCGGAGGATAAGTCCCGAGGTGGCAGTGCGTATGCGGCTGGGCAGCCTGTCGAGGGAGGTGCCAATGAGCGGCAACATCCATAGCGCATGGTATAATGCCCCGGCATTGCTCATCCCGTATTTCTCTGCGGAAGGGCAGTTGGTCAACCTCCAGGCCCGATATTTGGGCAGCGAGAAGAAACCGCGGTTCCAGTTTCCCAAAGGGGCACGCACTATCCTCTACAATGCTCCCCAACTGGTGCAGCTCTCGCCTGGCGACCATCTACACATAGCCGAGGGTGTGAGCGACTGCCTCGCCATGCTCTCGGCTGGCTATAAGGCAATAGCCATCCCGTCGGCCACGCTGCTGACCTGCGACGACCGAAGGCTCATCAGCGAAGCTGCGTCAAGGCTCGACGGACGACTCGAACTTGACATCTGGCCTGACAATGACCGTGCGGGCAGTGAGTTGGGAAATCAACTGGCATTGTTGGCTACTGACATTGGCATCACCCTCCATCATCACAAGCTGCCCGAGGGATGCAAGGACTTTGGGGAAATGTATTTTTTAAATGAAAAATGAATAATCAAAAACAATAAAAAAAATGGAATCATGAAGATAGAAATTAAACGTTGGGGCGACAATGACCTATACACCGAAGGCCAATTGTTCGCAAATGGCAAGATGGCCATACCCTACACCGTGGAATTCCACGACAACAAGGTGGAGACTGGAACATACAAGGCCTGCCTGAAAAAATGCGGAGAGAAATTCTTTATCTCCTATGTTGACAATGACGGAAACGAGAGGACACTCATAGCCGGCAATTCATTCGTATCTTCAAGAGAAGAATTGGCAGTGGTGGTGGGCGACCGCCTCATACCCGGGGCAGTGTATAAGGGTCGCGACCATCTCGCACGCCTCATCAACCGCCTGGCCAAGGCTGTGAAGGCCGGAAAGAATATCACCCTCACCTTCAGCGAGGACGAGATGCAGCCGACTAACATTATCAGGCATTGGGCTGGCCTGAAAAATCATGCACGGGGCTAATAGCGGTTGATCTTCTTGGTCTTGCAACCGGCAATGAGACCGCTGCCAAGGATGCGCGTCTGACGCGACATGGAGATGGAGGCGAGGCTCTTGCAATTGGCAAATGCGCCGCTGTCGATTGTCTTTACACCCGAAGGGAGGACGATGGACAGCAGGGATGTGCAGGAGTTGAAGGCATTTGCCCCTATGGTGAGGAGGGAATTGGGCAGGTTGATGTCGTAGAGGTTGAAACATCCGGCAAAGGCGTTGCGACCGATTTCGTCGATATTGCCATAACACTGCACACGGTTGAGTTTCTGACAGTTGGCAAATGCCATGCGGCTTATTTCCTTTAGGCTATAAGGCAGGATGACGGTTGTGAGGTTCTCGCAATCCTGGAATGCCCTTGGAGGTATTGACAATGCGGTGGTGCGGGTGAGGTCGAGGATGCAGACATTGCCGTTGCGCTCGCCCGACTTGCCGCCGCCGCGTTCGTCAGTCTTGCCGCCGCCACAGAGTTGGCGAAGGACATTAAAGTCCTCCTTGGCTAAGACTCCCGTAATCTGAAGATGGTATGTGGAATACCAATCCGTGGCGAGCAGCTTGGATTCCAATGTATTAGGCTTGTCGAGATGGATTCTTCTCACTGCCGTCTCTATGGTCTTCGGGGTCACGCCAATAATCATTCTCTGGTTGGTGCGGAAGCCGTGGAGGGTGTCGGGGTCGTAATATCCGTTGCTTTTGCCATACCATCCGAAGTTGCAGTGAAGTGTTGAGTCGGTGCATCCGTCGATGAGGAAGACGTGGGCATAGGTCTTGCTTCGCTCTGCACGCATAATCACGGGACGACCCGCCGCGAGTTCGCGCTTGATGGTGTTCATCCAGGCTTTTTTGCCAGCAAGCCCTGGGAAGAACTTGCGGTCGAGGATGTGCATATTGCGGTTATATCCGAAATACTGCTTGAGGGCGATGACCACGCCATTGAGCTTGGTGGAGGCGGAAGTCTGGGTGTAGTACGTGCCTGCCGCCGTACCGCAATCGCGCACTAATCTCGCCACTGCCATACGCTCGGCATCGGTGGTGGTGTCGGTTTCATGGTCGAACATCCACTGGTATTCATACCTGTTGCCTATCAACGGCGACGATGCGGGGGTACGGAAATGGCAGAGTGTCTGCGAAAGCACTATGGGGGCACATCCCGCCAGCACATGCCGGGTGCCGGTGGTGTCACCCTTAAGCGGTTGGCAGAGGAGGTTATAAGGATAATCCTGTCCCCACCCGGTGGTAATCAGAGGCTCCACCTCTTGGGCTTGCAAGCCGAGGGTGGAGCCTGTTATGATTGCTAATAATAATATTATCCTTGATAATTTCATCGTATATTCTTCTTAGATATAACTCGTGCAAAACCATCCATGCGCAGCCCATTCTTCATTCTTCACTCTTCATTCTTCATTTAAAATCACCTCCACTCCCTTGCTGACTATCTCGCTATCCTCGTTGATAATGGCGAAATACTCGCTCATGTCCCATAGGTCGCGGGCCACGAGGGCCTTCAACTGGAGGGATAGCTTGGGAAGTGATTTCTGCAGTTCATCGTCGTCCTTGGGGGTCACCTTGTTCTTGGCGGCCTCGGCTATCATCTTGTCAATCTCTTCCTTGGGGAAGACGAAATTGTTGCGGAAATCATCGAATGTCTTGTATTTCTTCTTCAACTCCTTGCGATGGGCATCGATATACTTGAGATTGGTGTTGATGATATAGCTCTTGGCCGACAGTTCGCGATGGAACTTGGTGTAAGCGAGAGTGTCGAGCGGAACGAAATAGTCGGGCATGATACCACCGCCGCCATATACAGTGCGATGCTGGCGCAGGGTGTAGCATTTGAGCGAATCGGCAAAATGTATGCTGTCGGCATTGGTCAGCTCACCATGCTTCAGACGGTTTACCACATCCATGGCATAATCCTTGGCCTCGCCCTTGGTGTATGGTTTCTGGATGCAACGGCCGGCAGGAGTGAAATAATGCGACACGGTGAGACGAATCATCGAGCCGTCGGGCAGGTCGATGGGACGCTGCACGAGTCCCTTGCCGAAGGAACGGCGACCTACAACCATACCGCGGTCCTGGTCTTGGATGGCACCTGTGACAATCTCCGCCGCCGATGCAGAATACTCATCTATGAGCACCACCACCTTGCCATCCAGGAACTTACCGTTGCCCTTTGCCTTATAGTCATATCTCGGCACCTTCCTTCCCTCGGTATATACAATAAGGTCGTTCTTCTGAAGAAACTCATTGGCAATGTTCACGGCAGCCTGGAGATAGCCGCCTCCGTTGCCCTGAAGGTCGAGGATAAGGTCGCGCATGCCCTGTTGTTGCAACTTGGCGAGGGCATCGCAGAACTCGTCATGTGTGGTGGCTCCGAAATTGCCGATGCGCACATATCCCACCTCGGGTCGTATCATATATACGGCATCAATGGATTTAACGGGAATCTTGTCGCGTGTGACCTTGAAGGTGAGGGTGTCCTTAATGCCACGGCGCACAACACCCAGCACCACCTTGGTGCCCTTGGGTCCGCGGAGACGTCTCATAATCTCCTCCTTCGACATCTTCACTCCGGCAATGGCAGTGTCGTTGACATTGACGATACGGTCGCCGGCAAGGATACCAACCTTCTCCGAAGGACCACCCGTGACAGGCTGGATGACGAGGAGCGTGTCCTCCACCATATTAAACTGCACTCCAATGCCGTCGAAACTGCCCGCAAGGGGTTCGTTGAGGGCTTTCACCTCCTTGGGTGTGGAATAGGAGGAATGGGGGTCAAGTTTTTCGAGCATACCGCGGATGGCATCCTCCACCAACTTTCCTTCATCAACACTATCCACATACATATAGTTGATAGCCATTTCGGCTATCTGCAACTTGCGCAGGGGATTGTTTTCATCCATTTTCATCATCCCTTGCGCCAGGGCGGTGATGGCTATCGCCATCATCACTGATATAATTGTTGTTTTCTTCATCTTTATCTTCTGCAATTGATTATAATTACTCTCTACGCAAGCCGCGGGCGAGACGAGCAAGCTCGGCTCTGCATTCGGTTCGCGCAGTCCATTCTTCATTCTTCATTCTTCACTCTTCATTTAAAACACTCTTCATTTAAAACATTCTTCATTTTCTTCAGGCCTGTCTTCCTCTATGACGAGGTTCTCAATGATGAAGTTCTGGCGCTCCATGGTGTTTTTGCCCATGTAATACTCCAAGAGCTTCTGCACCTGGTCGGTCTTGTGGAGGGTGACCTGCTCAAGGCGCATGTCGGGACCAATGAAGGCGGCAAACTCCTCCGGGGATATTTCTCCAAGACCCTTGAATCGGGTTATCTCGGGGTCGGGACCCAACTGTGAGATGGCATTCTGCCTCTCCTCCTCACTATAGCAATAACGGGTGATGAAATCCGACTTCTTTGCCTGAGGCTTGGCAGCTTCGGCGGCGAGCACCTGCTTGTTCTTTATCTTCGTCCGCTTGTTGCGCACGCGGAACAACGGTGTCTGAAGCACATACACATGCCCCTTCTTGATCAGTTCGGGGAAGAACTGCAGGAAGAACGTTATGATAAGCAACCGGATGTGCATGCCATCGACATCGGCATCCGTTGCCACTATCACCTTATTATATCTAAGGGTGTCGAGACCGTCCTCAATGTCGAGAGCAGCCTGCAGAAGGTTGAATTCCTCATTCTCATACACCACCTTCTTGGTCAAGCCGAATGAGTTAAGAGGCTTTCCGCGCAACGAGAACACGGCCTGGGTGTTCACGTCGCGGCTCTTTGTGATGCTTCCGCTCGCAGAGTCACCCTCGGTGATAAAGATGGAGCTTTCCTCCTTGCGGTCGTTCTTGGCATCACTGAAATGAATGCGGCAGTCGCGCAACTTGCGGTTGTGGAGATTGGCCTTCTTCGCACGTTCACGGGCAAGTTTGGTCACTCCCGCCATTGCCTTGCGCTCGCGCTCGTTCTCCTGAATCTTCTGAAGCATCACCTCAGAGACCTCGGTATTCTTGTGAAGATAATTGTCAACCTCGGTCTTTATGAAGTCTCCCACATACTTGTTGATACTTACACCGCCGTTGGGCACCATCGTGAGCGAACCAAGCTTAATCTTGGTCTGGCTCTCAAACATCGGCTCCTCAACATTGATGGCTATGGCAGCCACAATGCCGTTGCGAATGTCGCCATACTCGAAGTTCTTGTTATAGAACTCCTTGATGGTCTTGGCGATATGCTCCTTGAAGGCACTCTGATGAGTTCCTCCCTGGGTGGTATGCTGACCGTTGACAAACGAGTGGTATTCCTCGCCATACTGGTTGGCATGGGTGAATGCTATCTCGATGTCCTCGCCCTTGAGATGGATGATGGGATACAGACCGTCACCCGTCATCGTGTCGTTGAGAAGATCTTTGAGTCCGTTGCGGCTCAGGATGCGCCTTCCGTTATACATGATGGCAAGCCCCGTGTTGAGATAGGTATAGTTGCGGAGCATGGTCTCGATGATGTCGTCGTGGAAGGAGTAGTTGAGAAACAGCGAGTTATCTGGCTCGAAGTAGATATATGTGCCGTTTTCGTCGTTGGTGGGCTCGGTGGTGTCGGTCTGCAATATACCTTTCTCGAATGTTGCGGAGCGCACCTGACCGTCTCGGAAAGAGCACACTTCGAAGTGAGAACTGAGCGCATTGACCGCTTTTACGCCCACTCCGTTGAGTCCGACGCTCTTTTTGAACGCCTTTGAGTCGTATTTTCCACCCGTATTGAGCACACTTACCGCCTCGATGAGCTTGCCCTGCGGTATGCCACGGCCATAGTCCCTGACCGACACGCGCAGCCGTTCATCGACTGTAATCTCAATACGGTCGCCCGCGTGCATCTTGAATTCGTCAATAGAGTTGTCAATAACCTCCTTGAGCAGCACATATATGCCGTCCTCAGGCAGTGCTCCGTCGCCGAGGCGACCGATATACATACCCGGGCGTGTGCGCACGTGTTCCATATCCGACAAGTGGCGGATATTGTCGTCGGTGTATTCCACCGTGGATTGTTCCTGTGATTGAAGTATTTCGTCGTCCATCTTTTCTAACTAATATTAGTGGCTACAAAGGTAGTAAAAATCATTCAGACGACAAAATTTATTAAGAATAATTATTAATTCGATGGGATAATGGGATATTTTGGGGAGTTAAAGAAGTTAAAGGAGTTAAAGGAGTTAAAGACAATAGTTTTGCCGCTCCTGGCAAGCAAGCCGCTCCTGACAAGCGAGTTATCAACGTAAGAACATACGTCTTTAACTCCTTTAAACTCCCTTAACTCCTTTGACTCCCAGAACTCCTTTAAGCCTTCTTACTTCTTCTTAGTGGCATACAGTCCGATGCAGGCTCCTATGAAGCCGCCCGACTGGTGGGTGCTCAGGTTGACTGCGTCAACTCCTTGGGCTATTGTCTCCCAGTTCTGACCGTCGGCGGAGAAACTGAAGTCATAATAGCGACCATCGCCGTGTATCTTGAGCTTCACCGGCCTGTCGGCACATTTATCGCAGAGGAACTTTGAACCTACCACTACATTATTTTTCTCCGCGCGCGTGAGAACTATAGCAGTGCGACCGCCCACCTTGGTCTTGCCGAAGGTGAAGTTGTAGTTCTCGTTCTGCAAGAGCACGAATCCTGCCATCTCCTTGTCATTGGCGGGATTGAATGTCACCTCTGTCTCGGCGGTGAAGGTGTTGTGCTGCTGGCGACGGAACACGGCGGTGATGGGTTTCACCTCGTGGATATTGGCATCCGAGGCCTTGATTGTCAAACCGTTGCTGCCGAGGCTGTAGTTTGAGAAGTCCTGGTTGCGCAGATACATCCAGCGCATATCGAGCTTGTTGCTGTCGAAGCGATCGACATAGCTGAAATTGCCGGTATTGCATAATCCGTCCTCGTGCTGCAGGCCTGCCTTTTTGTTTACTGTCGGCACCACGAGCCCCTTGTCGAGGATTGTGGGCCATCCGTCCTTCCATGTCACTGGCAGGAGATATGTGTCGCGACCTGTGTTATAGAAGTCATCCTGATACGGACGGCAGGCGAGGAACACTGCCCACCAGTCGCCCTTGGGTCCCTGCACGATATCTGCATGTCCGGCACTGGTCACAATGTCGGGACGGTTGGGGTCGAGTCCCGTGCGCTGAGTCAGGATAGGATTGCCCTCGGTGTATTCCTCCCAAGGTCCCATCGGGTCTTTCGCGCGGAGGATAACCTCGCTGTGGAAATCGCATGTTCCGCCCTCGGCGCACATCAGGTAATAATACTTGCCCACCTTGAAGAGATGCGGACCTTCAATCCATATAGGATTCTTCACCACGTGGGTACCGCCTCTCAGGATTTCCTTCTGCTCACCTATGACGCAGTCGTTCTTCACGTCAAACTCGTGAATCCATATCGAGCGCTCACCCTCATAATTGGGCTTGCCCGACGGGGCATCGTTGTTTACGATATAAGCTTTCCCGTTCTTGTCGAAGAAGAACGATGGGTCTATACCTCCCACCTCTTTTAAATATATAGGCTCACTCCATCCCTTGGCGGGGTCTTGGGTCTTTACATAGAAGTTGCCCTTGCCCACGTTGGTGGTAATCATATAGAACGTCTTGTTCTTCTCGTTGTATGAGATTGCGGGGGCGAAGATTCCGCCCGACACGTGCTGGTTGCCGAGCGGCAACTGGCTCTCGCGGTCGAGCACATTTCCAATCTGCTTCCAGTTCACGAGGTCCTTGCTCTCGAAGATAGGCACTCCGGGGAAGAACGAGAACGACGAGTTCACCAAATAATAAGTGTCGCCCTTGCGGCAGATGGATGGGTCGGGATAGAATCCTGCCATCACTGGATTGAAATACTCGTTGGCATTGTCGATAGTCTTGTCAAAACGGGTATCGTTGCCCTCATAGCTGAAATACTTGAACGTTGCAGACTGCGCCATCGCGCCGGTAGCCATCACTCCCGCTGCAACCATAGTCAATAGAGTTTTTTTCATAATCGTTGATATGTTATTTCTTATTGTTTCGAAAATCGGCTGCAAAGGTAGCAATTTTCCATGAAATTCCATATAATAAATGTTTCAAATTGTTTGCCATTCGTTTCATCTGTATTATTTTCCGACCTATACGGTTGAAAAAACACCCCAAGGATGTGTGATTTCCATAAAATAAAAAGTTGAAAAACATCTGTCAGTGTCAGCCTCTACTTCCAACGCTCTGGTTATTAACACATTATCTTTTCCAACGGCTGACAGATGTTTCAAATTAAGAATGAGTTAGCCTCCTATGGCTATAATAAAACTTACATTAAAAACGTCAGATTTGTTTGTAGGGATGAAATAAAATGATTAACTTTGTGTCACGGGGACATTGTCGGTGTATGCCTTGAGGATGGAGGCATATACAGATGCCTGACGACTCTATGCGGGATGCCAGTTCAACAAGACGCGAGGCATTGGCAATGTCGTTGTCGGCAAGGAACTTGGCTGTTGTCTCGGAGTCATCGAGATTGGTGTTCACGGTATTGAGGAGTGTCCATCACACCATGCAGGATGACGCGGTTGCTGAAAAAGGAATTAACCGCCGTCAAAGCTATCTCAGTTCCTCTCCTAAAATTGGCAGAGGAACTGAGAAAAAAATGAAAAAAAGTTTGGTGGAATGAAATTATTGTCGTAACTTTGCACTCATAATCAAGAATTCAAAAAATGTCGTGAGTATGAACAAGGTTAAGCAACTGCCATACGGAGTGTCAGACTTCGAGTCCGTAATAAAGGATAATCTTTATTATGTAGATAAAACCATGTATATACCTTTGCTTGAAGAGCAACCAAGAAACCTGATGTTTATCCGCCCCCGTCGCTTCGGCAAGAGCCTGCTGCTGAGCATGCTCAAGACATACTACGACAAGGCGAAGAAAGACCAGTTCGAGGAAATATTCGGCTCGCTGTGGATAGGCAAGCATCCCACGGAACTGATGGGACGGTATGAGGTGATGCATCTTGATTTTTCGAGAATTGGCGGCACTATTGATGAGTTGGAGAAGAAGTTCGACCAATATATGATGCGCCAGTTAGACGCTTTTGTTCGCAAGTATGCAGCCGATTATCCTGACTACTTTGTCAAGGAGTTCTTTGAATCGACGTCAGGAACTGACAAACTGATAATGATTACTACCGTAGCCAACGAGCTCCGCATCCCGATGTATCTCATCATCGACGAGTATGACAATTTCACCAATGTCGTGCTGAGCGAGAAGGGCGAGGAGGTGTATCACAAGCTGACGCACGCCGAGGGCTTCTACCGCGACGTGTTCAAGAAGTTCAAGGGCACGTTTGAGAGGATATTCTTCACTGGCGTAAGCCCTGTCACACTTGATGACCTTACAAGCGGATTCAACATCGGCTGGAATATATCCACCATCTTCTATTTCGACAAGATGCTCGGTTTCTCCACGGAAGAAGTGCGCGAGATGTTCACGTATTATAAAAATGCAGGAAGTCTGCCTGCCGATTGCGACATCGAGGCGATGATAGAGGAGATGCGACCATGGTATGACAACTATTGTTTTGCAGAGGAATGTCTCACGGACAATAACCGTGTGTTCAATAGCGACATGGTGTTGTTCTACCTCCGAAATTATGTGATGTACGGGGATTCACCGGAAGTGATGCTCGACCCGAACACCAAGACCGACTACAACAAGCTGAAGAATC
>JALFIX010000088.1 GCA_022775105.1 Prevotella sp.
ATGAAGAATGGCTGCGCGAACCGAACGCAGAGCCGAGCTTGCTCGAGCTATGCTGAACCGATGGAGCAGCGAGAGGAGAGCCAAGCTTGCTTGAGCTATCCCGAGTCGCGACAGAGGAAGACGAAGTCAAAGTGAAGCCAGCCATCGACGAAGTCAATGAAATTAGTAGCTAAGACAAATGGATAATATTGCATATTTTATCTGTAGTATTGAAAATACTGATACTATCTTGACATCTTTTTGCATTTTTTCGGTTATAAAAGAACAACTTATTGATTTTTTGTCTAATTTTGCGGCGAAAATGGAAAATGTACGCTGAAAATCGTTCTATCCATTACAAAACTTATTAAAGATTAATACATTATAAAATAGATTATGAACAAGATTCTTAGCCTTGGCGCAATGCTGACGATAGCAGCTGGCGCAACATTCATCAACTCGTCGTGCTCAAGCAACGACGCACCGACTTACGACCCGAGCGCTGAAAAGACAGCGTCCTATCAGGACAATTTCGTGAAGACTTTCGGAAACATCGACCCCAAAAACGACTGGGGATTCGGACAGGACATTCCATGTGCACCCAAGCCTACAAAGGGTGCGAACACTAACAATAACGAATGGGGTGGATATGTGGAAGTGCCTGACCCACTGACTGAAGCTCAGATTGCAACAGTTACCAATTGGTTCACAAGACATCAAAACCCACAGGGAATCGCCATAAACTGGAGCGACTTCTTCGTTCAGCAGGTAAGCAGCACCGAATATGGCAAGAATCACATGAATTACCTGACATGCGGAACTGCTGAAGATCACATCAATAATTTCAATGGTGGCGACGGCAGCCTTATTGGACCCGTATGCTACTGGCAGGATCCCAATAACGAAAACAACAGGCTGTACCGCACTGACAAAATACAGTTTATGGTGAACAGCTCCACAGAGTGCTTCGGTTATCATGAAAGCAGAGGAACATTCAACCAGCAGTACAACGACAAGTATGTAATCATCCCCGGCTCGATGATTGACAGCAGCGTTGCTGGAATGTACTTCGTGGGATTCGATTACAATTCGTCTAAGGGTCCCAATAGTCCTGAGAATATCGATGCCGACGGCTACTACAACGACTGGATCGTGAAAATCACTCCGGGACTCTATACTCCTAAAGGACAGAGAATCATGTGCGAGGACCTTGGCACAACTGCCGACTTCGACTTCAATGACATCGTGGTTGACGTGTATAACGACAGGCGCGGTTATCCTGGTAATAATGGGGCTGCTGCAACAATCGTAACTGTACGTGCAGCCGGCGGTACACTGCCAGCTACAGTGGCAGGCAAGGACATTCACGAACTGTTTGGCGTGAGCACTAAGGATATGGTTAACACTGGTATAAAGACTGCTCCTGTTGCCATCTTCCGAATTCCACAGGTAATTAATGCCAAGGACATCAAGATTATGGTAGGCAACGATGACGGCACATGGGAATTGAAGACTGCCACCGGAGCTGCTCCACAGAAGATTGTCGTGCCAAGCACAACAAGATGGAACAAGGAGTATAAGAGCATTGTGTTGAGTTATCCCGACTTTAATAATTATGTTAATGATGCCGATGCTTATGAACAATGGTACAAGAACATTGCAGATAACAATGAATTGTATTAAGCCCTCTCTCGTATATATTGCATAATTAAATAGATTGTGTTGGTTAAGCTGCGCATAGGCCTTAGCCTTAGGGCTTGTGTGCAGCTTTACTATTATAGAATTGTATCTGATCTCTCTATATCATAGAATCCCGAAAGCCGAAATGCTTTCGGGATTCTTCGCCTAATAATGCGCATATTCTCCAAAAAATAAGAGGGGGAAATATGTATCAAGTGATATAAAAATGTATCAAAATCGTTGGAATTTGTAAATAACACACCATTTTTATCGAATTTTATACCTTATATATAAAAATAAATTAGTATCTTTGCATCCGAAAGATCAAATTAATAACAGTTAAAAACAAAATAATTAATTTACAAGCTATGAAGAAGTTCGTTAGAAGCAGCTCTATGGTTGCCATGGCAGCCTCAGCTATCTTTATGTGTTCTTGTTCAAAGAACTTTGATTTCTCCCTCCAGCAGGAAACCGTCACCGACGAATATGCTAAGGGATGGGAGAATGCATTCGGAGAAATTGACTCCAACCAAGACTGGAACTTGGCTACTCAAAGAACCGTTACTGTAACAGTAGGAGAAACATCTGAAGTAAACATTTACACAAAAGGACTCGACAAGTCTTATCTGCTTGCCAAGAGTACTGTCAGTGGTACAACCGACATCAGTTTTGATGCCCGCAAAGACTTAGCAGAGGTGTATGTTGTTGCCATTGCTGGCGACAAGCGCGATGTGCGCACTGTAAATGTTACTGGCGAAACAGCCGCAGCCAACTTTACCTCTTCTGCCACAAGGGCAGCCATGAGAGCAGACGTGGCTTCTCTGCCAAACAGAGAACTAGTTTATGCATTGGGATATAACCTTGTGAGGGGGCAGCAGACAGATGCTTGGGCACGTGATTACGTTGATCTAATTAACCTCGGCGGCTATGACGAGACGTACAACTATTCAAGTTGGAATAGCAATATCTATGCTTCGGGGAAGTGGGCAACAACTGAGAATCAACCGGCTCCTGAAACAGGAACTGAAGTAGATATGGCAAGCCTCAACGATGTAAAGACTGGTTGCGCTGCACTTTACACAACCACAGACGACGACATTACAAAGCTCTATCCATTCACACAGAATTACAAGATGGTGACTGCCAAGGCGCAGGAGATTACTCTTACAGGAATCTTCAGGAATACAGCCGGAAACACAGCACTTCTTTATTATTACACTGCTCCTGGAGCAACTACTGATCAACTGAAATCTGCTGACAAGTATGTGCTTATTCCAAATACACAAAACATAGTTGACAAGGAATACAAGCTTATTTATTATGATCCAAATAACAACTACGCACCTACATACACATTCCCCGAGAATGTTGAAATTCATTTTGCCTTGGCTATCAACCCATCATGTATGACAAAGTGTGTGAATTGGACAATTGAAACAGGCAACATTATTGCAAATGTTATGCGTGGCGGTCTTATTTCATTCTCCGACGAGGCTCTGAACACAGATATGTACCAGAATGCCAATGCTGCAGGAAAATATGGCGCATGGACATCTATGGCATCTTCTGCTGTATATAAATACAATGGTGTGAATATCATAAGTTTTGAGGATTGGGGTGGCCAGTTTACTGTGACAAATGGTGTTCCACAGAACACCTCTGGCAGTAACAGTATCGACTGGAACGACATCGCATTTGCCATCAACGCTGAATTCCAGACACCTCCGCCTCCAGTAGAGGAAGAGCAGGAAGAGGGTGAGTCTTGGATTATCGCTTGCGAGGACCTCGGTGACACCGATGACTACGACTTCAACGACGTGGTGTTCAAGGTTAGCCATGTTTCTGGCCAAAAGACAGCCACTGTAACTCCGCTGGCAGCTGGTGGTACACTTGAGTCATGGATTGTATATAACAACCAATATCTCGGCGAGACTCACCAATTGCTCGGTGCAAAGGAAAACACATCTGGTTCATACCCGATGATTAACACCACTAAAATCACTGCTACAGCTACTACGCCACAAGAAGTGAATGTGCCTGAAAACTTCACTATCACAAATAACATGGGTGGATTCTCTATCATAGTTAAGTCAAAGAATAATAGCGATAGCAATGCAGTGTTGATTACAGCTCCTTCTGCAGGCGCTGCTCCTCAGATGTTCTGCGTACCATCAACATGGGCATGGCCTACAGAGCGCACAAAGATTCAGGATGCTTATCCCGACTTCGCAACTTGGAGTGCCAACAGCAATAACATCGAGTGGTATAACAATGCTACCGCTGGAAAGGTTATCGGTGGCCAAGCACAATAAAAGACATTTATAATAATCTGTAATTATTAAGAAAAACGCAACCTTACGCGAGATGCGATATAGGTTGCGTTCTTTTATGCTTTTTATTGAGGATAAACCATTTTGGAATCTTGCGGGGTGTTATACCAATCGCGATTTGAGTAATGGTCTTGTGCCCAAGAAAAGAATCTCAAATAGGCTCCGCCAATCACATTGCCCTTGGCCTTACCGATAGTCAAACCCTCTATAGGATATTGGAAATCTCCGGGAATAAGCAACGCCCAGGGATAATTGCCGCCGTAAGGACTACTGCCGTCGGATTTGATGGCAGCCCACTCGTTAATCACTTCAGCAGTCTTGTATGGCATGGTATGCACCTCAAATACACCGCCATTGTATTCCTCAAGGATAAAGAGGTCGATGTCCTTTACTGAGAAATTATTAAAGAGGGTGACATCATTCACGGCAAACTTGAATGTCTGAGTCTTGGGAGACACTACTACACCCGAGAGATCTTCCTTGTCGGTGACGGTGTTGTAATAATTACGTGCTGGCAATGCTGCTTGTGTGGCTCCACCGCTAATAAAATAATGTGCATCGTTGAACACCGGTATCACAAGGTCGGTGGAGTTGCGCATGGTGAGGAACTCATTGCTGTCGCCAAACTTAGGCAACAGGTCCTGGTCACCATATTGGGTGAAGAAATAATATTTTGAGCCCGACCGCTCGTAAGATGTTCCTACAACATCCTTGGCGCTTATGTTGGCAAGACGCATGGCAGCAGCAAGACGACTGCCCGAACCTACGGCTCTCACCTTCACACTTATGGATATGTAGCGAGTGCCGTTTTCAACACTCTTATCTACACCAACTCCCATCACTACATCATTGAAATCATAATCACCTGGTTCGGGGAAATTCTCCTCGAAGCAAAAGGTGTATGTCTGATTGACATCCGGATATAACGAACTGGAGACAATCTCATCGGCAGATGTATCTTCGGAGAATACAACATTATTTATGGAAGGAGAGACTCTCACCGCCTTCGTCCTGCACACGCCTTTGTCATCGACAAGGGAGACATACAAATTTTCGGATGTTGAAGGTGCCGCTATGAGGATGTCGTAAGTTTGATTACCATCCACACTGCAAGTGTTAAGCACTCTTGTGGATACATACTTCGGGTCGTCGGAATAGAACTTGAGAGTGTAGGAGCCTGTATATCCTATCTCTACACGAAATGGGAACTTGGTGATTGTTGACCAATCGTGCAGAGGGTCGATATTCTGCACTGGGAAGACACTGGCAACATACGCCTTATAATCCTCCTCGTCGAAGAGATTAGTCTCCGTGCACGAGGTGACAGCCGACATTACAGCGGCAAAGCCGACAAACATACATTTCTTAGTTTTCATCATAATATGATATTGTTTTTATGTGTATATTCCTTGTTTTAATTACGATTATGGTGCAAAGTTATAAAAAAAAACGATATGAAAAACCTTTTTTTACTTATTCTTTGCATTTTACATAAAAAAAAGCTAACTTTGCAGCATTGTTTCACATATTATATACTATATGGTACTGAATTACATTTGGATAGCATTCTTCTTGGTGGCATTCGTCATCGGACTCGTACAGCTGATTTTTTTCGGCAACTACGATGTCTTTCCGGCAATGATGGATTCCACATTCGCCTCGTCGAAGACGGCGTTCGATATTTCACTCGGACTCACGGGAGTGCTCTCGTTATGGCTCGGAATAATGAAGATTGGCGAGAAGGGAGGCGTGGTGAACATGATTGCCAAGGTGCTAAGTCCGGTGTTCTGCAAACTGTTCCCTGACATTCCAAAGGGACATCCCGTCACTGGAAGTATCTTCATGAACATTGCAGCAAATATGCTCGGACTTGACAATGCGGCTACTCCGCTCGGACTCAAGGCGATGGAACAATTGCAGGAACTGAACCCGAAGAAGGACACCGCAACTAATCCAATGATTATGTTCCTCGTGCTCAACACAAGCGGACTGACACTGATACCTGTGAGCATTATGGTATATCGGGCACAAATGGGGGCGGCACAGCCAACTGACATCTTCGTACCCATACTTCTTGCTACTTTCTTCTCCACCATAGCGGGTATCATCGTGACCAGCATTTACCAACGCATCAACCTCATCAACCGCACTATGCTGCTGACGCTCGGAGGTGCTTGCATAGTGGTCGCATCTGTCATATCGGGATTCTGCAGCATGAGCAAGGAGCAAGTTGATATCGTCAGCACTACTACTGCCAACATTCTGCTCATGACTATCATTGTAGGATTCATCTTGGCTGGCGTTAGAAAAAAAGTGAATGTATATGACGCATTCATCGAGGGTGCCAAGGACGGTTTCCAAACAGCAGTGAGAATAATACCTTATCTTGTGGCAATTCTTGTCGGAATCGGTGTCTTTCGTGCATCAGGGGCTATGGATTGGCTTATAGGGGGAGTGAAATGGACTGTAGAGGCGATTGGATGCAACACTGACTTTGTCGGGGCTTTGCCAACGGCTCTGATGAAACCTCTGTCGGGGAGCGGTGCAAGGGGAATGATGGTTGACGCTATGACTACATACGGCGCGGACTCCTTCGTCGGTCGCCTGAGCTGCATCTTCCAAGGAAGCACCGACACCACATTCTATGTGCTCGCAGTGTATTTCGGAAGTGTTGGCATCAGATATACACGTCATGCCGTAGCCTGCGGACTTTTGGCGGACCTTGCGGGAATAATCGCGGCAATAGCGATATGTTACCTTTTCTTCTAACAAAATAAAATTATACTATTATGGATAATTTGAAACAATAAAAATTGGACAGTTACAATGGCAAATATGAAATCTCTGGCCAAGGACACGGCCATTTATGGACTTAGCAGCATAGTGGGACGATTTCTCAACTATCTGCTCGTGCCGCTCTACACGACACAACTGTCGGCTGCAAGCGGCGGGTATGGCGTCATCACTAATATGTACGCCTATACAGCGCTCATACTGGTGCTGCTGACATTCGGTATGGAAACGACCTTCTTCCGCTTCGCAAACAAAGAGGGCGAAGACCCGCAGAAGGTGTATTCCACTATACTTACGGCAGTGGGATTCACATCATTAGTGTTCATCGCCCTGATATTCACGTTCATCACGCCATTGTCCGACGTGATGGGATATGCCGAGCACCCATCTTATATATGGGTGATGGCTATCACTGTGGCAATAGACGCGTTCCAATGTATCCCCTTCGCTTATCTGCGATACAAGAAAAGACCTATCAAGTTTGCTGTTCTCAAGATGCTGTTCATCGTAATCAACATCCTGCTCAACCTTGTATTCTTCCTTGTTCTGCCGAAACTATATGCTGATTATCCTGATGTCATTGGCAATATTTACGACCCTTCAGTAGGAGTGGGTTATGCTTTCTACATCAATCTTGCCTGCACGGGAATGATAACATTCTGCTTCTATAAAGAACTCACCGGGTTCAAATATGCTTTCGACGCTGCACTGATGAAAAGAATGCTCCAATATAGTTGGCCAATACTTGTACTCGGTATCGCCGGCATTCTCAACCAAACAGCCGACAAGATTCTCTTCCCCTACATCTATAAGGCGGGAAATGCACACGAGCAGTTGGGTATATACAGTGCGGCATCCAAGATTGCCATGATTATGGCTATGATAACACAGGCGTTCCGCTATGCCTACGAGCCGTTTGTCTTCGGCAAGGCCAAGGACAAGGATAACCGCGACACATACGCCAAGGCCATGAAGTTCTTCATCATCTTCACTCTCCTGGCTTTCCTTGTCGTGATGGGCTATATCGACATCCTGAAATTCCTAATAGGCAAAGACTATTGGAACGGCATCGGAGTCATACCAATAGTGATGGCAGCAGAGATCATGATGGGAATATATTTCAACCTCTCTTTCTGGTATAAACTCATCGACAAAACCATCTGGGGAGCCTGGTTCTCGGGTATAGGATGCGCGGTGCTGATAGCCATCAATGTAATATTCGTACCTCAGTATGGATATTTAGCTTGTGCATGGGCAGGGTTTGCCGGATACGGAACGGCAATGACTCTCAGTTATTTCGTGGGACAGAAATACTATCCAATCAAGTATGACCTCTCAGGTATAGGCAAGTATGTTGCCTTGGCTCTTATATGCTTTGTCATAATGAAGCTGTGCAGAGACTATATAGGTGGCTTATGGCTAATACTTCCAAATACTTTATTAATATTGCTCTTCCTCGCATATATTGTGAAGAAAGACTTTCCGATTGAACCGATACTTAGGAAATTAGGAATTAGGAATTAGGAATTAGGAATTAGGAATTAGGAATTAGGAATTAAGACATATATAAACATGAAGAAAAGCACATTAATTCTGGCAGCTATGCTGTCAACCGCATCGGTGCATGCCGACGAAGGCATGTGGATGCTCTACAACCTGCCGCAGGCTGTGTATAACCAGATGCAGGCAGAAGGTTTCTCAATGCCCTACGACGCATTGTACAACAATGATGACGCCATCAAGAATGTGGTGGTAAACTTCTCGGGCTATTGCTCGGGAGTGGTTGTTTCACCCGATGGACTTGTGTTCACCAATCACCACTGCGGTTTCGAGTCAATCCGCAGTCACTCTACCGTGGAGCACGACTATATGCTCAACGGTTTCTACGCAAAGAGCTTCGAGGAAGAACTGCCAAACGAGAACATGTTCGTCAGCTTTATGGTTGAGCAGAAGGACATCACCGAACTTCTCGACAAGAAAGGCATCAACAAGCTGACACCATCGGAACAAGTGAATTTCCTCGATTCCATCGAGAATGACATGTCAAAGGAGGTTAAGGCAAAGGACTCCACACTGCGCCTTGAAATCAAGCCTTACTATGAAGGCAACAAGTATTACGCCACAACCTACCGTGACTTCACCGACCTTCGACTCGTTTTCACCGTACCCAAGTCGATGGGCAAGTTCGGAGGAGAGACAGACAACTGGATGTGGCCGAGACAGACATGCGACTTCTCAGTCTTCCGTATCTATGCCGACCCGAAGACCAACGGGCCTGCCGCCTACAGCAAGGACAACGTGCCATACAAGCCAAAGCACTGGTCGCCAGTATCTCTTCAGGGCTACAAAGAGGGCGACTTCGCCATGACCATGGGTTATCCCGGAAGCACGAGCCGCTATCTCTCCTCATACGGAATACGCGAGCGCCGAGATGCGGAGAACGCTCCACGCGCACAGGTGAGAGGCGTAAAGCAGGAAGTGATGCTCAAGCACATGCGTGCCGACGAGGCAGTGAGAATCAAGTATGACTCGAAGTACGCCCAGAGCAGCAACTACTGGAAGAACTCCATAGGAATGAACAAATGTATCGATTCCATCGGACTTATCCGCCAAAAAGCCGACTACGAGGAAAGAATCAGACGTTACCAGATGTTCACCGGCTATCTCAAGGGAAAGCTCGATTTCGACCTGATGAAGAGCCTTTATGACAAGCGTCTTGTGGCAAGGCGCAACTACATGTATTTCCGCGAGACATTCATCCGCACCAACGAACTTGCCGACCGTGCATTCAAGTATCATAACGGCATAGAGGTGAAAGGTCCTAAGAAAAACAAGTCAAAGCAGTACGTGGAATACAAGGACAACAGCGAGACATGGGACGCAGCCCTCGACAAGGAGGTATATGCCACCCTGCTGAAGAACTACCGCGAGCATGTTGACGCCAAATTCCTGCCCGAATTCTATCAGACAATCGACAATGCCTACGGAGGCGACTATTCTAAATATGTCGAGGATGTATGGAACAACACCGTGCTCATGAAGAGCGGAGAGAAGATATACATCAACAAGAAGATTTACGCCAAGGACTGCGGTATCAAGATGGGACTCGACCTCACCACTGTCTTCGGAGAGTTGAAGAACGAACTTGACAAACTTAACGATTCCATCGATGTCCAGGAACGCTATCTCTGCGACGCTATCCTGCGCATGGAACAGGAACTGCCCCACTACAGCGACGCAAACTTCACCATGCGACTGAGCTACGGACAGGTGGGCGGTTTCAATCTCAACGGCAAGCCATCGGGCTACTTCACCGATGCACCCAGTATCGTGGAGAAGATGAAGCAAAGCGACAAGAATTTTGAATACTTCGCCGAGCCGATTATGCACGAACTCATGAGCGCAAAGGATTTCGGAAAATACACCGACAAGAACACGGGCAAGATGCAGCTCTGCTTCCTCACAAACAACGACATCACAGGAGGTAACAGCGGCTCACCCATGTTCAACGGCAAGGGAGAACTGATAGGCCTTGCCTTCGACGGCAACTGGGACAGTCTCTCAAGCGACATCTTCTTCGACAACAAGCTCGCACGCTGCATCGGCGTTGACATCCGCTACGTCCTCTATATGATGGACAAGTGGGGACATGCCGACAGACTTATCAAGGAAATAGGAGCAAAATAAATCTTTATAACGAAAAACCTAAGTATGAAAAAACTAATTGTCACTACATTGTTTGTGGCATCGTCGGGATTGGCGAGCGCCCAAACGACACAAATAGACCTCAGCGGACAATGGATGTTGGGGAAAGAGGCTGTACATCTGCCTGGAACTACCGACACCAACCGCAAAGGTGAACCTAACACCAAGCGCGACGAGACCACACATCTCTCGCGCTTCTTCACATGGTTTGGCGAAGCCACATATTCAAAGAGTATAGATATCCCATCGTCATGGAAGACCAAGAGGATTACACTGTTTCTTGAAAGGACAAAACCCACAACTATCTATATAGACGGTGTGGAAGTGGGAAAATGCGACGACATCTCGGTGCCACAAATATATGACCTGACAGGCAAACTGACACCAGGCCAGCACCAACTCGACATCAAAGTAGATAACGGCAACAGTGTGCCTAAGCAACTACTCGGTTCATCACACGCTTATACCGAGGACACGCAGACGAACTGGAACGGTATCATTGGTAAGATGTATCTCGAAGCAAAGGAATCACCTGTCA
>JALFIX010000099.1 GCA_022775105.1 Prevotella sp.
GTGAAGAATGAAGAGTGAAGAATGAAGACGGCGATAGTGATTTTAAACTGGAACGGTGAGAAGATGCTGAGGACTTATCTTGCCGGAGTGGAGAAATATAAGGGTGATGCAGAGGTGTTTGTTGCCGACAATGCGTCAACGGATGGTTCTTTGTCCTATCTCAGGGATAATCATCCCGGGGTTAAACTGATAATCCTTGACAAGAACTATGGTTTTGCCGAGGGATATAACAAGGCTCTACGACAGATAGACGCGGAGTATTATGTGCTGCTCAACTCCGACATCTGCGTCACCGACTATTGGCTTAAACATATGGTGGATTTTATGGATGCACATCCTGAGGTGGCGGCTTGCCAACCAAAGCTCCTGTCAGAAACTGATCACGAGAGTTTCGAGTATGCGGGAGCGAGTGGAGGATTGATAGACCGCTATGGCTATCCCTTCTGCCGCGGTCGTATTTTTGATACTGTAGAGAAGGATAGGGGGCAGTACGACAAGCCTATGGAGATATTGTGGGCGACGGGTGCTGCATTGCTTATACGTTCGGCTGACTATTGGCGAGAGAACGGACTCGACGGGCGGTTCTTCGCCCATAACGAGGAGATAGACCTTTGTTGGAGGCTTTCCATTGCGGGACGCAAGATATATTGCCTTCCTATGAGCCATGTGTTTCATGTTGGCGGGGGCACACTGCCTAAGGGCAATCCCATGAAGACATTCCTCAACTTCCGCAATAATCTTACCATGCTATATAAGTGTCTGCCTGACACTGAGTTGAACAAGGTTATGCGGATGAGGTGTATTCTTGACTATGTGGCGGCCTTTCAGATGCTGTTGTTAGGACGCAACTATGGGGATTTCAAGGCTGTAATACGTGGTCGCAGGGCTTTCCTCAAATGGAAGTCGGACTTTGCCGAAGACCGTCGCCGCATACAGCAAGGCAGGTGTGTGGAGAATGAACCGGGCAGGTTGTCCGTCTCAATAATTTGGCAGTATTATGTAAAGGGAAAAAAGACCTGGCTCAGTTTGACAGGTCGTTCTCAATAGGCAGTGTGAGAAGGTCGTGGAAAGAGGTCTTTTCATGGCGTTTCATATAGCGAGCTACAGTGGCAACATACTTGTTGCCGAAGACACGACGTCCGGTAAGTCTGTTCACCACCCACTGAATCTTGCCCATGTGAAGGTCGCATTGCAACTGTGTCAGTTTGTTATTGCTTGGCAAGGGATATAAACTCAGTATATAAAAGAGCAAACAGTCGGGTACAATCATCTGCCTTACCATCATCTTACGCTGCTGCTCTGGATAGTATTTGGCATATAGCGGATAGTCTTTGCCAAGATACTTGTCGAGACTGAACCCGATGGAGTTCTCACCCACGATAACGCTTTGGTCGAGCGAGCCAATCTGGGCATACACCTCGGGCACTTCTATATCCGGCAGTACCGTCTTCAGTTTGGCGAATGCCTTGGAGAAGTCTTTGTTGATGTCGTCCATATTGGCATACTGCTGTTCCGCCTCGTTGATGATGGCCTGTAGGATGGTGTCCTGATAGAAGTGCAGGAACTTGGTATTAATCTCTGGGTCATTGACGTGACCAATCTTCAGTACATCCTCGATGAGTGTTCGTGTTTGGTTGGGATAGTTGGTGCTCATCTGCTGCAGGGCGGCAAAGTCGCCAGTAGTGAGATACAGGCTTTGCACACGGTCATATCTCTCTACTACGATGCCGTCATCCGAATCCCCTGAGTTGGGTTTCAGATGCCATTCGCATCCGATGCAGAGCATCATTACGAGAGCCACTATGATATAAAACTTCTTCACTGTATCTCTTATTTTTCTTGATTATTGTTAAAATCAAGTGCAAAAATAATAAATTTAGTTGTAATAACCAAATTTTAACGTAAAAAAGATAAATAAAAGCCTAAAAAAGTGCGATTTTGTGACATTTTATTGCACATATAGCTAAAATTGTGTAATTTTGTAGCGGCTAAAACAAGTTTTAATATGAAGAAGAAAATAATTTCCCTAACTGTCCTGTTTGCCGCATTGTCGGCACAGGCTCAGACGACACTACAGGTGTCTGTATCAAATCCGTTGAAAACGTCGCGCACTGCTGTTCCCGTGGAACTCAAGCTCGACCAGTCTGTTCGTTCGGCTATTGTTGTGGATGCCAACAATGTCGAATTGCCCTCACAACTTGACGACATCGACGGCGATGGCCGCTTCGACTGCCTCGTGTTTATTGTGCCAGAGATACAGAAGAAGCAGAAGCTCAACTTTGGTGTAACTCTCTACGATGAGGGGCAGCCTCGTGAGTACAAACAACAGGTGTATGCCGAGATGATGATGAGCAACAAGAAAATCAAGAGCAACAACAAGCAGGATCTCTACATCAGCAGTCTTACCGTTGACAACGGCACCAATCCCTATTGGATGCTGCATCATCACGGACCCGCTTTCGAGAACGATATGGTGGCATACCGTATATATTTCGACGAGCGTCAGACAGTGGATGTTTATGGCAAGTATCGCCGTGCGCTTGAGCTACGTGACACGCAGTTCTATCCCGATGCCGACCAGAAGGCAGCTGGATATGGCGACGATGTGCTGTGGGTAGGGCAGACTTTTGGTGTTGGAGCACTGCGTGGATGGCAGTCGGGCAAGCCACAGATGCTTAAGGATGTCAACTTCCGCACTTTATCAGTTGTGTCACGCGGACCGCTGCGCACTGTTGTCAAGGTGGAGGACAAGGGGTGGAATCCCCGTTATCCAGAGAATTGTTCGCCCGAAGAGCGCATTGACATGACCACATATTACACTCTCTATGCAGGAAGGCGCGACTGTCAGGTGGATGTGCGTTTCAACCGCGACGCATCGTCACTGCAGTTGGCTACTGGAGTCATCAATGTCAAGAACTCCCGTGAGTTCAGCGACAAGAAAGGACTGCGCGGATGTTGGGGTACTGACTGGCCTGTGTCAGAGAAGGACTCCGCAGGTCACAAGCGCGAGACGGTGGGATTAGGAATCTGCTTGCCTGTCGCCAATGTGGTGAGTGAACTGCCCGCCGACAAGGACAACTATCCTTATGTCATGGGTAACATAGCCACCGGGATGCGCTATTATATCACCTTTGCCTCCGACAATGAAACCTTCCCCGAGGGAATGCACTCGGCAGACGATTTCTTCGCTTATCTGTCGGCTTGGAAGCGTGAGATTGAGCAGCCCTGCGTAATCTCGTGCTCACGCAAGTAATTGTCGAGAAGATTGGTGAACTCGTGGTTTTTCAGTCCCCATGACGGTGCAATTACCATACCCTTGGGCGACTGCGACACGAATCTTTCGAGGATGATGTCCGGTCGGAGTCGTGATATATACTCAGCCACGAGTCTAATATAGTCTTCCACCTTATTATATATATAAGGTTGTGATTCCCCATTGTCAAAACCGCATAACGCGCCTTTGCCCTGGTAGCTCTCGGCGAGGCGCGTTCCTTTTACCACCTGCATCTGATGCAGTTTTAGTATGTTCAGCGGCAGTTGCGAGATGGTGTCAGCCTGTTTGATACAGTCCCCTGGTGTTTCTCCCGGAAGCCCGATGATGACGTGACCTCCAGTTAGTATGCCTTTCTCCGCCGTACGGCGTATGGCATCGGCAGAACATTCGAAGTCATGACCTCTGTTGATGATTTTCAGGGTCTTGTTGTTGGTGGATTCAATACCGTATTCCACAATTAAGAACGTCTGTCGGTTCAGTTCCTCAAGATAGTTGAGTGTAGCCTCCGGCACGCAGTCAGGTCTTGTACCGATTACTATACCAACAACATCCTCCACATCGAGAGCCTCCTCGTACCTTCGTTTCAGTGTTTCCACCTCGGCGTATGTGTTACTGTATGCCTGAAAGTAGGCAAGGTATTTCATGTCTGGATATTTCCTTGCGAAGAAGTCCTTGCCTGCCATTATCTGTTCCTTGATGGATTTTTCCCTTTCGCAGTAGGCGGGATTGAATGTCCTGTTGTCGCAGAAGACGCATCCTCCGTGGCTGACTTTACCATCCCGGTTGGGACATGAAAAGCCTGCATCCACAGAAATCTTCTGGACTCGCCAGGGAAACTGTCCCCTTATCCATGAGCCATAGTCATTATATCTCTTCTTCATTTTCATGCAATTCGTTTGCAAAGTAACGAAAAATATAATAAAATATCACAATTTGTTTGCAAAGTTACAAAAAATACCGTAACTTTGTACCCCAAATATAGAAAAAAAGGAAATTTTATGAGAAAAATAATCATTTTATGTGCTTCCATGATGTTTGCACTGACCAATATTAACTCAAAGGAGCAGCTCGAGCTGAAGAGCATTACACGTGGCGATTTCTATGGTGAGCGACTTGCCGCAGTGAAACCCGCTGCTGACGGCGAGACATATATGCAGATCTCAAAGGACAAGAGGAAAATCCTCAAGTTCTCCTTTAAGACCGGTAAGCAGGTGGCAACCGTCTTCGATCTCGACAACGTGAGAGGTCCGAAGATACGCATTGATGCCATTGACGGCTATATCGTCAGTCCCGACGGACGTAATATCCTGATACAGACTGATACACAACCTATTTATCGCCGTTCGTTCACTGCTTATTATTACATCTTTGACGTACGCAACAACAAGATGGTGGCCCTTTCCAACGACGGTCCACAGCAGACACCTATATTCTCGCCTGACGGCACTCAGATAGCCTTTGTCAGGGAGAATAATATCTTTCTCGTGAAGTTGTTGTATGACAATGCCGAGAGTCAAATCACTAAGGACGGCAAGTTCAACGAGATAATCAACGGAGTGCCCGACTGGGTGTATGAAGAGGAGTTCACTACCAACAGTTCTATGGTCTTCACTGCCGACAGCCGTCAGATTTGCTGGATAAAATACGACGAGTCACATGTGAAGCAGTATTCCATGCAGCTTTTCCGTGGCAGCCATCCCGACAAGGATGAATATGCCACATATCCTGGACTTTATACTTATAAATATCCCAAGGCAGGCGAGGACAACTCTAAGGTGTCGGTATGGAGCTTTGACATCAAGTCGCGACAAACACGCCAGCTCAATGTGCCTGTTGAGGCAGAAGGCTATATTCCGCGCATATCTGCGACTGCCGACCCTGAGAAAGTTGCCGTATTCACTCTCAACCGCCATCAGGACCAGATGTGCATCTATATGGTCAATCCGCTATCCACAGTGGCTAA
>JALFIX010000134.1 GCA_022775105.1 Prevotella sp.
GAGGATGCAACAACTTCTGCCACTATTGCATCGTGCCCTATACACGCGGACGCGAACGGTCACGCGACGTGGAAAGCATACTCCGCGAAGTGAGAGACCTGCACGAAAGAGGATTCAAAGAGGTGACTCTGCTCGGACAAAACGTCAATAGCTACGGACTGTCGCCATCGGGAAAACGCGAGCCAGGCAGCACATCGTTCGCACAGTTGCTCCATCTCGTAGCGCAGGAGGTGCCCGATATGCGCGTGCGCTTCACCACATCCAATCCGGAAGATATGACAGAGGATATCCTACCTGCCATAGCCGGAGAGCCCAATCTCTGTAAACACATCCACTTCCCGGCACAAAGCGGTAGCAACAAGATACTGAAACTGATGAACCGTAAATACACCCGCGAGCAGTATTTAGAGCGCGTGGAAGCCATACGCCGCATCATTCCCGGTTGCGGACTGACCACAGACATCTTCGTGGGCTACCACAACGAGACTCCCGAAGACCATGAGGAAACGCTCTCGCTCGTGCGTGAATGTCAGTTTGACTCTGCCTTCATGTTCAAATACAGTGAGCGTCCGGGAACATACGCATCGAAGCACCTGCCCGATGATGTGCCCGAGGACGTGAAGATTCGTCGTCTGAACGAACTCATACATCTTCAAACCGAGATGTCGGCATTAGCCAACAAGCGCGACGAGGGCAAGGAGTTTGACGTTCTCGTGGAGGGATTCAGCAAGCGCTCTCGCGAACAGCTATGCGGGCGCAACGAACAGAACAAGATGGTGGTGTTCGACAAAGGCAATCATCACGTCGGCGAGACGGTGAGAGTGAGAATCACGGGAAGCTCGAGTGCTACGCTTTTGGGAGAATTAGCCCCCACAGCCCCCTCCCAACCTCCCCGGGGGGAGGAGACTAGTATGTTTAGAGCACAGAATAATAACGAAGATAGTAACCAATCCCTCCCCCTCGGGGGAGACGGAGGGGGGCCGGAAGGAGGTCTGATATGAAAGAATTTATAGCTGTTCTTCGCCGCTTCGTTCCGCCCTACAAGCGCTATTTGGTGTGGTCGGTGGTATTCAACATACTGTCGGCTGTGCTTAATATATTCTCGTTTATGGCGATTATTCCTATCTTGCAGATACTGTTCCAGACTGGAGAGGACAATCTGCCGCAAGAACTTATGCCTTGGAGCTGGGACAACCTGCAGGAGGCATTCACCAATAATGCCAACTACTATATCGGACAACTCATTGAGAGTATCGGTCCTACCACCACCCTACTCGTCATCGGCGTATTCCTCGCCTTCATGACATTCCTCAAGACGGGAGCCTACTTCCTCTCGTCTGCCACCATAATACCCATCAGAACGGGAGTGGTGCGCGACATCCGCAACCAACTCTACCGCAAGATCACATCTCTGCCCTTGGGATTCTTCTCGGAGGAACGCAAGGGAGACATCATAGCACGCATGAGCGGCGACGTGGCGGAGGTGGAAAACTCGATAATGTCGTCGCTCGACATGCTGTTCAAGAACCCTGTGCTCATCATCGCATATTTTTCAACCCTGATTGTAATCTCCTGGCAACTGACGTTGTTCACACTCGTATTCGTGCCTGTGATGGGATGGTTTATGGGAATGGTGGGCAGAAAGCTCAAGCAGAACTCCATCAAGGCGCAAAGCCTGTGGAGCGACACCATGAGCCAGGTGGAAGAGACACTCGGCGGACTGCGCATCATCAAGGCCTTCTGTGCAGAAGAGAAGATGAACGACCGCTTCGACCGTGTCAACTCTGCCTATCGCAACGACATCATGCGGGTGAACATCCGCCAGCAGATGGCTCATCCCATGAGCGAGTTCCTCGGCACTGTCATGATAGTCATCGTGCTGTGGTTTGGCGGAATCCTCGTTCTTTCGGGCGACTCGATGCTCTCGGGACCCACATTTATATATTATCTCGTGATGCTATACAGTATCATCAACCCACTGAAGGAGTTCTCAAAGGCTGGATATAACATCCCCAAAGGACTCGCCTCAATGGAGCGTATCGACAAGATACTCAATGCTGAAAACGACATCATTGAGAAACCGTCACCAAGACATATCACCTCGTTCGAGCATCAGATAGAGTTCCGCAACGTCTCCTTCCGCTACGACAAGAAATGGATTCTGCGCAACATCAACCTCACTATACCCAAGGGCAAGACCATCGCATTGGTAGGACAGAGCGGCGGCGGAAAATCCACCCTCGTGGATCTTATACCTCGCTACTACGATGTACAAGAAGGTGAAGTGCTCATCGACGGAGTAAACGTGAAAGACCTTGGCATCCATGACCTTCGCCAACTCATCGGCAATGTCAACCAGGAGGCAATCCTCTTCAACGATTCCTTCCGCAACAACATCGCATTCGGTGTGGATAACGCCACCGACGAGCAGATAGCTGAGGCGGCAAAGATAGCCAATGCCTACGACTTCATCATGCAGTCGGAACAGCAGTTCAACACCAGCGTGGGAGACCGCGGAAGCCGACTCTCGGGAGGTCAGCGCCAGCGTGTGAGCATAGCCCGCGCGATATTAAAGAACCCTCCCATCCTCATCCTCGACGAGGCCACGTCGGCTCTCGACACCGAGAGCGAGAGATTGGTGCAGGATGCCCTTGAACGCCTGATGAAGACTCGCACCACAGTGGCAATAGCCCATCGTCTGAGTACCATCAAGTGCGCCGACGAGATTTGCGTGATTCACGAGGGAGAAATCGTGGAACGGGGCACTCACGAGGAACTCCTCGCAATTGATGGATATTACAAGAAGCTCAATGACATGCAATCGCTTTAAAAATGAAGAGTGAAGAATGGGCTGCGCGATGCTTCTATGTGAAAAAAGGACTGTTGCGTTTGTTTAAAAAACAAAAAATAAGCGTGTTTTTATAAAGTTTTCGAGAAAAGTTGCACGAATTACAAAAAAAATATGTACCTTTGCACACGCTAAACAGAATCGGGATGTAGCGCAGTTGGTAGCGCACTACGTTCGGGACGTAGGGGTCGGGCGTTCGAGTCGCCTCATCCCGACTGATTCTCAAAGAAAAAAGGAATATGGGTCTAACCCGTATTCCTTTTTTTTATCTACAGATTTTATCCACAGATTATCACAGATTTCGATATTATCCACAGATTATCACAGATTTCGATATTATCCACAGATTATCACAGATTTCGTAGCGCAGCCAAAATCTGTGTTAATCCAAAATAAATTATTATCTGTGATAATCTGTGGATCAAAATGACGCGGTAGCAACTTCTTCATTCTTCACTCTTCATTTACCTAAAGTCTCTCCGGCAATTGATATAGCTTGATGCCGTTGCTGCCCTTTATCAGGATATAATACCCTTGGGGCTGACATTCGGCTATGGCAGACTTCACTTCCTCGATGTCGGCAAACTTGCGCAATGACGTCTTTGTCTTGGCAAAAGCCTCGCCTACAAGCCATGTATTATCAAGGCCTGACTCGGCAAGGAAATCCACCACCTTCTGATGCTCCGCCTCGCTGCTGTCGCCCAATTCGCGCATATCGCCAAGAATCGCCATCTTCGGCTCCACCTGCATGTCGCGGAAATTGCGCAAGGCGGCTGCCATACTCGTGGGATTGGCATTATAGGCATCCACAATAAGATGGTTATGCTCAGTCTCGGTGAGCTGGGAGCGGTTGTTGCTCGGCTCGTAGGACGAAAGGGCATGGCAGATGGCTCCGGGAGTGACACCGAAGTGAAGTCCTATCGTTGCTGCGGCAAGCATGTTATATATGTTATAACTGCCTATGAGATGAGTGTGGACATCATACCAGTCCTTGCCGTCAGTCCAGCGGAAATGAAGGAAAGGCGCACATTCCACCACTTCACCCCTGACTCTCAGTCCCTCCACTGGTTCAGTACCATATTTAATAAGATTCAAACCGTCGGCGATTCCCATGAGATGCTCATTACCGGCATCAATGAATACCTCAGACTCAGGATTCCGGCGCAGGTAGTCGTAGAGTTCACCCTTTGTCCTCACCACACCCTCAAACGATCCAAAGCCCTGAAGATGAGCCTTACCGACATTGGTGATAATACCATATTCCGGTTCCACTGTCTCCACGAGAGTCTTGATGTCGCCGGGATGGCTTGCCCCCATCTCCACCACGGCAATCTCATGTTCGGGAGCGAGGCGGAAGAGAGTCTTGGGCACTCCCACGTCATTATTGAAGTTGCCCTGGGTGAAGAGCACGTTGTATTTCTCGCTGAGAACAGCAGATACGAGTTCCTTGGTTGTGGTCTTGCCGTTGGTGCCTGTGATGCCAATAACAGGGATGTGGAACTGGCGGCGATGATGACGTGCGAGAGCCTTGAAGGTGGCAAGGCAGTCATCCACAAGGATATACCTAGCGTCGGATTCGTCGGCATATTCCTTTTCGTCAACAATAGCGAAGGCGCATCCCTTGTCGAGTGCCGATGCGGCAAACTTGTTTCCGTCGAACGACTCGCCCTTCAGTGAAAGGAATATCGAGCCGGAGGGGCAGTCGCGGCTGTCAGTAGTTATCACCGGATGCTGGCG
This sequence comes from Prevotella sp., assembly GCA_022775105.1. Taxonomy (GTDB): domain Bacteria; phylum Bacteroidota; class Bacteroidia; order Bacteroidales; family Bacteroidaceae; genus Prevotella. The sequence continues at coordinate 4,586 of JALFIX010000134.1, forward strand.
ATATATCTCATACAATGCTTCTATTTCCATAACTCTTTTTTATAATTGACGTGCAAAAGTACGGCAATTTTCGCATATAACGAAATAATTCATCAGTTTTTTCATGATTTATTTGTTTTTGTGAGTAAAATAGACTATCTTTGCCGAAAATTGAAGATTGAAAGTTGAAGATTGAAAAAATGGAATATACAATAAATGTGGGCGGAAAGCTCATGGATTTCAGTCACCCTAAGGTGATGGGAATACTGAACGTCACTCCCGACTCGTTCTATTCGGGAAGCAGAAAGCAGACCGAAATGGAAATAGCCGACAGATGCAACCAGATAATTGCGGAAGGCGGCGAGATTATCGACGTTGGAGCATTCTCCACCCGACCGGGAGCACCAGAGGTGAGCGAGACTGAGGAGATGGAAAGGCTGCGCGGCGGACTGTCCATCCTCAGGCGCGAACAACCCGATGCGGTGGTGTCGGTGGATACCTTCCGTCCCGACGTGGCCAGGATGGCAGTGGAGGAATACGGTGTGGCTATCGTCAACGACGTGTCGGAAGGCGGCATCACTGGCATTGCCAACAAGCCGCTCGACTGGAAGCAAGGGGAATACCCTGAGATATTCAAGATGGTGGCTCGCCTACGCGTACCTTATATATTAATGTCGGTGAAACCGGATGTAAAGCAGATGCTCATGGCTTTTGCCCATGAGGTGCAGATGCTGCGCGACTTGGGTGTGAAGGACATCATACTCGACCCGGGGTTCGGTTTCGGCAAGACTCTCGAGGAAAACTACGCACTGATGAACGAGATGGAGAAGTTGCAAGTGCTCAAGCTGCCGCTGCTCGTGGGCATATCGCGCAAGTCGATGATTTACAAGCTCCTTGGCGGCGACCCTACCACCTCGCTTAACGGCACCACCGTGCTCAACACCATCTCGCTCCTAAAGGGTGCTGATATACTGAGAGTGCACGATGTCAAAGAAGCGGCGGAAGCGGTAAGAATATATGAGGAATTAGGAATTAGGGATTGATGGAACTGTTCTTTGAATTTGGATTAAAGGATATAATCGACATCGTACTGGTGGCACTGATGCTTTACTACAGCTACCGGCTGATGAAGGAATCACGTTCGCTGAACGTGTTCATCGGGATATTGATGTTCGTGATACTGTGGCTGTTAGTGTCACAGGTATTGGAGATGCGCCTCCTCGGTTCAATCATGGACAAGTTGGTGAGCGTGGGAGTTATCGGACTTATAATCCTGTTTCAGGAGGATATCCGCAAGTTCCTTTACAACGTAGGTGCCCACCAGAGGATGCGAGTGCTGCTGAAATTCTTCCAACAGGAGAAGGAGGAAAACACGAGCGGTGCCGACAGGGATATGATTGTGCCTATAGTGCTTGCCTGTATGAACATGAGCAAGCGCAAGGTGGGAGCGCTCATCGTCATCGAACGCACAATCCCCCTTGACGATGTATCAGACACTGGCGACAAAATTGACGCCAATATCAACCAGCGCTTGATTGAGAACATATTCTTCAAGAACTCCCCACTCCACGACGGTGCGATGATAATCTCCAAGCACCGCATTAAGTCAGCAGGTTGCATACTTCCCGTCTCCCACAGTCTCGACATCCCCAAGGAACTCGGTCTTCGCCACCGCGCCGCCATGGGTATGTCGCAGGACAGCGACGCGGTGGTGATAGTGGTATCCGAGGAAACGGGTGGCATCACAGTTGCCATCAAAGGACAATTCCAGCTCCGCCTCTCAGCCGAGAAATTGGAAAGCGTGCTGACGGAGGAACTTAAGAATTAAAAAATAAAAATTAATTCACAAAGGTTTTACTTGTTGAAGTACAGATTAAGAGCGTGTCGGATTGACCTTAGTCCGAACTGCTCGGGATGTACTTCGGATTTCGGAAGCCAGAAACATTCGGCGGCATCGTCGGCGGCAACGGGTTGTGCGCCTTCTGCAACCGTACACTCATAGAACATGTCGAGAGTGGGAATGTCAAGACCGGAATATGTGTATTTGTTTGGCACCGAGAAGAGATAGCGGCTGCCGATGATGTCGAGTCCAGTCTCCTCCTTCACCTCACGCGCTATACCCTCCTCTCCTGTCTCATTGTAATCCACGAATCCTCCGGGAAGGTCGAGTGTACCCTTTGCCGGCTCCTTGGAGCGGCGGTTTACAAGCAGTTCACCTTTCTCGTTGAAGATAAATGCGGCAGTGGCTGAACTGGGATTGAGATAATACACAAATCCGCAGTTGTCACACTTCCTGCTCTTCTCGTTGTTCTGTCCGAAATGCTTGCTTCCGCACTTCGGACAGAACTGAAAAACATCATTAAAATTCATCGTTTGTTATTCATTATTTTTTTATGGAGTCAATCACTCCCAATTGTCCGTCCTGAACGGAACGAGGGGCAGACCGCCCTGGTTTCCGAAGTTTCCAATCTCGAAGTTCTTGAAGCAATAGCGCACTGCCACCGGCTTCTTCACCTCGGGAGACGAAACGGCAATACGCTCGCTGCGCGGGTCGTTGCCCGGTGCCCAGAACTTCACTGCAGTGGCCTTGTGGAACACACGGTCTTCTCCTGCCACCTCGAATCCCTGGATATCCTCCCAACGGTTGTAACCCTCTGCCATGTTGTCGAAGGCAAGATAAGCAGTGCCTTCCTGAACAATCATGTCTCGATAGGTCATATTGTCGCAGATGACAGTCTTGAATCCGTAGGTCTTGTTGAGCGCGAGGAAGGCAAGACGCTCGCCCACCTGCTGCTTCTGAGCGGGATGAATCTGTCCCTTCTCGTAGGGGAACACAAGGTCGTTGGTGCACACCATTCCACTGTTCGGAATCACCTTGGTGGCATTAAACTGCTGTTCGCGCAGCTTGGCACCCGATGTGCCCTCCACACCGTCGCCATATACGTAAGGAGCGATCTGCACGAAATAGAAAGGAATCTCGCCCTCCTTGAAGTCGCGGCGCCACTGCTCCACAAGCATCTTCAGACGCTCGGTGTATTGTCCTGCGGGGTCACCCACATTTGAGCATCCCTGATAATAGAGAATACCCTTGACGGTATAATTAAGAATAGGATGGAATGTGGCATTACCCCAAAGCAGAGGATAGTGGAAATCCCACTCGAAACGGTCCTTCATCGTTGTGGAGTCAAGATTCTCCTTTGTATATTTAGTAAGGTTGTCCTCGTCTATCCAACTCTCCACACGCGAACCACCCTTGTTGGCCTCGATGATTCCCACAGGCACGTTGAGGGCCTTGCGCACGAGCTTGGCAAAGAAATAACCCGTTGCCGAGAACTCGCTGACGGTTTGCGGCGAACTGATGCGCCACGACGTGTCGGCATCGTCGAGCGGTTTGGTGCTCATTCGGCTTGGTATCTTAGCCGAGCGAACCCCGTCGGCGGCATTGAGAACCTCCAAGTTATAGTTGACAACAGGACACTGGCCGAATCCCTTCACCGGCATCTCCATGTTGCTCTGTCCTGCACATACCCACACCTCACCGGCAAGGATATTGTTGACGGTAACAGGCTCGCCATCGTCGAAAGTGACAGAAAGCGGGGTGAACGATGCTTCGGGCGACTTCACATACACAAGCCATTTGCCCTGCTTGTCGGTCTTGGCCTCATAGGAGGCAGACGACCATGATGTGGTAACCTTAATTGTTTTTCCGGGCTTGTCCCATCCCCAAAGGCGGACGTCGCTCTGTTGTTGAATCACCATGCCGTCACTGATGAGGTGAGGCAGTTTTACCTTCGCACTTGTGCCAAAAAACATTGACGCAGCGGCTGCAAACATTAAAAATCGTTTATTCATATCCATATATTTGGTTTTTGGGGTGCAATATTACAAAAAATTCCTTATCTTTGCAAATGATTTCGCAAAAAACCACTATAATTGGATAAAATATCATTAATATATCGAATAAAACAAATGAAAAAAGCAAGAATTCTCATGTCGCTCGTGATGGCAGCGGCATCGTGCCTGACTTCGTCGGCACAGGAAAAGAAAGTGATGGACCTTTGGCCTAACGGAAGTCCAACAGTAAGTGAAAACCCGAAAGACACGGCGAGGGTGTGGATCTATCTGCCCAAGGCTGCCAAGGCTACAGGCAGGGCTGTGGTGATTTGTCCGGGCGGCGGATATTCGCATCTCGCCATGGACCACGAGGGTCGCGACTGGGCCCCCTACTTCAACAACATGGGCATTGCGGTGATGGTGCTCAAATACCGTATGCCCCACGGCAACTGGCAGGTGCCTGTGGAGGATGCAGAGGAGGCAATCAAGATGATGCGTCGCAATGCCGCCGCATGGAGGGTCACCCCCAACGACATCGGCATTATGGGATCTTCGGCAGGAGGTCATCTTGCTTCCACCATCGCCACGAGGTCGAAGGGCGACGCCGCCCCTAACTTCCAAATTCTGTTCTATCCAGTGATTACCATGGATCCCAGCTATACCCACAAGGGTTCGCACGACAACTTCCTTGGCAAGGAGGCGAAGAAAAAGGCTGAGCGCGAGTTCAGCAACGACCAACAGGTAACCCGCGTCACACCGCGTGCTTTCATCACCCTCAGCGACGATGACTCGGCGGTACTCCCCGCCAACGGCACCAACTACTACCTTGAGTGCTATCGTCACGACGTTCCAGCCTCGCTCCACATCTATCCCTCCGGCGGACATGGTTGGGGCATCCGCACCAGCTTCGCCTTCCACGTGGAGATGATGCAGGAGTTGAAGGCCTGGCTCCAAAGCTTCTGAATATTTTTAAACACAGAGTCACAAAGGCACGGAGTTCATATTATAAGTTTTTAAAAGATAAAGAGAAAAACTCTGTGACTCCGTGACTCTGTGTTTAAAAAAACTACACTATGGGTAAGGATATGCCGTTGATTTTCTGATAGACATCAAGGGCATAGACATCGGTCATGCCGCTGATATAGTCGAGCACCGCCATGATGCGCGACTCAAGGTCGGCGGCATGAATGTCATACTGACTGCTCACACGGCAGATGAGCTGCTGCGAATAGTAGCGGTCGGGATGCAGCACAGCCTCGGTCATCTGGTCCATCAGCGTCTCCATGATCTTGTAACCCGCAAGTTCCACGTCCAACACCGGCTTGCTGCGGTATATCTTTTCAAACGACACACGGCAGCATCTCTCGTATGCCTTGCGCTGACGTTCGCTGATATGCTGTATGAGCGAGCCTTGGAATGTGCCGCTGAGTATTGCCTCCTCGTTGTCGATGAAAGTACGCACACATTCATTCTCGAGTTTACCTATCGCACAGGCACGCATATACACAATCATCTCGTTGCGGTCGGTCATACCCTCATCCTTGATACGTTTCCATATTCCCTTCTGCATATTCTCGTCGAAGAAAGAAAGCAGGAGCTCGGCAGTCTCATCGAATGACAAAATCTTTAACTTATGCGAGTCCTCTATATCCATTATCTCATAACAGATATCATCTGCTGCCTCAACGAGATAGACCAATGGATGGCGGGCATATTTAAGCGGTTCGCCAGGGGCTGAAAGTTTTAAAACTCCCATTTCATCGGCTATTCTCTGATAGAACTCCTCCTCAGAGGCAAAGAAACCGAATTTCTTTTTCTCGCCTGCACATGAAGCCGACCAAGGGTATTTCACTATCGACGCAAGCATTGAATAAGTCATTACAAAACCGCCCTTTCTCCTGCCCTTAAACTGATGCGACAGGATGCGGAACGAATTGGCATTGCCCTCAAAATGGGTGACATCGTCCCAGAAACGGGGCGACAGTTGGTCGCGCAATGCCAGTCCCTTGCCTTCGGTGAAGAAGGTCTGAATCGCCTTTTCGCCAGAGTGCCCAAAGGGTGGATTGCCCATATCGTGGGCGAGACATGCCGCCGAAACAATCTGTCCCAATTCCTCAAATAGCGTATTGCGCAGTTCGGGGTATTTGTCGCGAATGAGAGAACGAGAGACATCGCATCCCAAGGACATTCCCACGGATGCCACCTCAAGACAATGGGTAAGTCGGTTATGTACGAATACACTTCCCGGCAAAGGGAACACCTGTGTCTTGTTCTGCATCCTGCGGAACGGCGCAGAGAATATCAGACGGTCGTAGTCGCGCTTGAACTCCGTCCTGTCGTCGTGCCTTTCGGGATGGTGGTCTTCCTGTCCCAGTCGCTTGTTCGTTATAAGTCTTTTCCAATCCATAATTTGATATTTTCGGTGCAAATATAGTCGATTTTATCCTAAAAACACTGCATTTCCAATAAAAATAATGTAAAAAACACACATTTTAAGCAGAAAAGGCAGATTTCTCAATTTTATTTCATAAATTTGCAGCAAATAATTTAAATGAAGAGTGAAGAATGTTCTTAAATGAAGAATGAAGAATGAAGAATGAAGAATGTTCTGAATTATGAATTCGACAGATTAATTTTATATGATACAGATAAAGGTTATTAACAAGGGGCATCAGCAGTTGCCCGCATACGCCACGCCACAGAGCGCTGGCATGGACTTGAGAGCAAACCTCGAAGAGTCCGTTACTATCGGGCCGATGGAGAGAAGGCTCATCGGCACTGGTCTGCATATCGCACTGCCAGTGGGATATGAGGCGCAGATAAGGCCTCGCAGCGGACTTGCTCTTAAGCATGGCATCACCGTGCTCAACACTCCCGGTACTGTGGATGCCGACTACCGCGGCGAAATCATGGTGCTGCTCGTGAACCTATCCAACGAGGACTTCACCGTAAACGACGGTGAACGCATAGCACAGATGGTAATAGCAAAACACGAACAGGGAGAATTCCTACTCGTGGACGCTCTCGACGAGACCGAGAGAGGAGAAGGAGGATATGGACATACGGGGGTGAGTTAAGAATTTAAAGAATTAAAAAATTAAAAAATTAAAAAATTAAAGAATTAGGAATTAGGAGTTGAAGATAAAGATATTCATATTGGGGATGCTATTATCCTCACAGATTGCGGCATACGCACAGAAGACTAACGACTCTGAGCGATATGATTACTTCTTCCTCGAAGCAATGACTGAGAGGGAGAAGGGAAACGCTACTGCCGCCTTCGAGATGCTGCGCCACTGCCTCGAAATCAATCCCGAGGCATCTGAGGCGTACTACTATCTCGCCCACTATTACCTCGGGATGAAACAGGGTGACAAGGCACTGGAGGCAT
>JALFIX010000167.1 GCA_022775105.1 Prevotella sp.
GCTTATTAATAGTATTTATCCAATAGCTTTATATTGACTTGCAAAGGCATAGGTGGCCTCAGACATAGGAGAATTCAGATGCCAAACTATCTGCATTGGCTTTGAGCCCTCAATACTTTTCATTGTAACCTGACCGAGATATACAAATCCCATACGACATCCGTAATCTGGATGTTCTACTTGTTGGCGAACGAAAAGTAGCATATTGTTCTCACCGTTGCGATAGGCTTCGGCCTCGCGACTGCCTTCACGCACTCTGTTCTGAGTTTCCCAATGGAAGAACTCACGATTCATCGCGTAATCCTTGTATGCTGTCATCGAACCTTCCTCACGTTTTTTGATAACGTCAACATACATGGCTTCGAGTTTGATGGCTTTCAGACGTTCAACTCCCTCGCGTGAAGGAGATTTGCGTTCAAGTGTGGATAATCCAAGTGCAGCCTGAATTTGCGCTTTGGTATATACTCCATGCAATCGTAGTGGATTCCATTCTTTATAAACAGAATTATCTTCTTTCTCAGGAGCAGAACATCTGTCGCGTAAGAATGTAAGAACTTCTTTCAACTCATGTATAAATAGTTTATCAGAAGCCAAATCATTGAACATATCTCTGATATTGTTATAGTTGCCGGCTTTGTCAAATAAATCATAATACAACATTATCGCACAACGTCTTTCACACTCGCTGAACTTGGTTGTATCGCATATAAATTCACAATCCACAAATTTCAATAATTGGGAAAAGTAGGAATATGAGTCTGTTGCAAGCCATTTCTTCGTAACGGCAAATTTGATGAGTGATGCGTTGGGGGAAACATTTTTCACTACTCCTGCTTCTTTACACAATCCACCCCAAGTCATGCTGCCATATATTTTGTGGAATGGAACATGGCTGTAATCAAGGAACCCCGTCAAAGAGAATGACTCTTTAAATAAATCATGATAATTCGCAATCTCTTTGATAATACGGTTTTTGTTCAAGCTTCTAAGATAGCCTTCGATATTTGCAATGATTTCTTCCTTGGCTTTCTCTTCAAGAATTATCTTGCAACCGAATGGGGCATTCTGGAAACCTTCTTTTACTTCTGTGAGAATATCACGCGAGTGTCGTCCGATGAGTGATTCGAATCGATCCTTATAACTGAATTCAGCACGAGAATGTCCTACAAAGTCAAGAACAGTAAGATGGTCCTTGCCCTTGTGAAGACGGAGTCCACGACCAAATTGCTGTAAGAACACGGTGGCACTCTCTGTAGGACGTAGGAAGAGGACGGTGTCAATCTCTGGTATGTCAACACCTTCATTGAAAAGATCTACTACAAAGAGATAATTGATAGCCCCCGACTGTAAACGTTGCTTTACAATGCGACGATGTTGATTGTTATCGTCACTTGTGAGCACGTCAGTCTTTAATCCTGCCAATGTAAACTTGGCATTCATGAATTTTGCATGTTGCTTATCCACGCAGAAACAAAGTGCACGAACTTTATGTAAACGGCTGTTGCCGATATATTCTTGCATTTTCTTCAGGATAAGACCTGTCCTGAAGTCATTTTGGGTGTAGATTCTCGAAAGCTCTGCTACATCATATCCGTGCCCGCTCCATTTCACTTCAGACAAATCGACATTGTCAGGAATGCCATAATAATGGAAAGGTGCCAACAAACCAGCATTCAAAGCGGCTGGCAAACGTATTTCAGCGGATATATGATTGTCAAAATACTTTTTAATATCTTCATTCTCATTTGTTCGCTCGGGAGTGGCGGTCAAACCTAACAGAATGGAAGGCTTGAAGTATTCTATCAGTTTAACGTATGTGGGAGCCACAATGTGGTGCACCTCATCCACAACCATATAATCGTAATAGTCACGGGTCAGTTTGATAGTGTCTATACGGTTGCGTAATGTGTCCTTGCTGGCGAACACATGCTGATAGCTGCTCGGTTCGTTCATTCCATCCCAGACACTTCCGAAATTCGGGTCTTCAAGGACAATACGGAATGTTTGCATAGCTTGGCGCAGAATCTCCTGACGATGAGCTATAAACAGGAAGTGACAATCAGGATGTTTCTCTCGGTAGCGCTTGAAGTCGAATGCCGCTATTACAGTTTTACCTGTTCCTGTGGCAGCCACGACCAGATTTCTAAAATGTTTATGAACATCGCGTTCTACGTCAAGTTTCTCCAGAATCTCCTGTTGGTAGTCCTTTGCACGCATAAGGTCAAGGGCAGAAAAGTCGAGTAATGGTGTTTCCCAATCTGCACCAAGGGCTCTTTTTAGACGTTCATCGTCAACACCATCCTCATACTTCTCAAATGTCGAATCGCACCAATATGCTTCAAATGAGTTTCTCACATCCTCGATAACTTGTGGCAACTCAAATTGGGTTGCCTTGAAATTCCATTCCTTTCCATCCTTTAAGGCATAGCATGAGAGGTTGCTTGAACCTATGTAAGCGGTATGGAATCCCGAATTGCGTAGGAATATATACGATTTTGCATGCAGTCGGTCTTGTGTGCCGTCATACGAGATTTTTATCTCAGTGTTGGGTAGTTTTGCTAATCGTGCTACAGCATCATAATCCGTTGCACCGGTATATGTAGTTGTAATAATCCTCAAACGTTTTCCTTCACCTGTGAATTTCTTAAGACTATTCCACAATAGATTTAATCCGCTTGTCTTTATAAATGATACCACCCAACAAATCTCATCTGCACATAAAATTTCACGATTCAACTCACTCTCCATGTCTGCAGGACCTCTGCCGCCAAAGAAAAGTGCGCTATGGCTCAGTGTTGTGATAGGCGTGATGGATTTGATATGTTCCTCAATGTCAGGATAGTCGCAACAGGTGCGGTCAACTATGGAAGTAAGAATATTCTTTTGGGCATCAATAAGGTCAAGTTCTGTATCTTCCACATTGAACTCTCTGCCCAAAGTCTTGATTACAGAATTAATGAATTCAGTATATTTGTCCGTTTCTTGTTCATCTGGTGTTCCAATGAACGCAACTTCAATGAGATGCTGAAGATATTTTGAGAGAATATGCACAGCATCGGATTTTGAGATGCTTTTCTTTCCGATATAAAAACGTTGTTCGTCAACCTCATCAAGTTTAATCTTGAAGAGTTGATTTATGATTTGTTCATAAACACCTGTTTTAATATGGTCTTTTTGCATAATAATAATTTCTTTTATAATACAAATATGAGTTCTTATATACTGCAAAGATACGAATTAATTCTGAAACGGCAAAGGAAATGGTGGTGTTTTTTTGATTTTTTAGTGTGTAACAGCTAAGCACCGCAAAACTGGTATATGTTTTCTATCATTTTGCTGACATCAGCAAAATGGTATAGGTTTATTGTAATGGTGTAATTGTAATGGTCAATGCTTGATTCTGCTGTTTCATTTGTAAGCATTGCATCGGGCGGTCTTACACGAGGTAAGACCCTACACGTGGCGGATTTTGTGGCATAGCATTACAATTACAGCATTACAATAAATCTATGCCTATACTGAAATAGTGGTCACATTATTCGCCAATCATCCTTCGTTCATCCTTCGTTCATCCTTCGTTCATCCTTCGTTCATCCTTCGTTCATCCTTCGATTGGAGATTGGGGAATGATTATTGGATGAAGGTTTATAATGCGAGGGTTATTCTTTGGACAGAATATCGGCTGTCCATTCCGGCATTTTGTCGGTGTATTGCTTTTTGATTATTCCATCTGACATTCTGAAAAGGAGTTGGGCCTCTTTGCCGTCTATTGAATTGTCGTAGATGTATGTTCGGTCGCAGAAGGGGGAGACTGCTGCGCAGTTTGATATAGATTTTGTATATCTTGAGATGATTTTCGGGATTGGTACGTCATGACCGCCTTCCATTACTCTTGCTGCAACTCGGGAGGCATTAATCAGTGGGGATTCTGTGCTGACGAAGAAAAGACGGATGAAAAAGCCAGCCTCTTTTGCTCTCTTTATGAAATCCACCTTTGACATTGTGGAAAGGACGGTCTCGAAGATGAGGCTTTGTCTGTTTTTCAGGCAATCCTCGCGCAGTTGTTCGCAGTATTGGGCTGCCTTTAATACGGCATCTTGGTCATTCCAGTTGCCGAATTTTTCCTGTGCTATTTGGTCGGGATTGACATAAATGGCATCTTCAAGCCATTCGTGATGAAGGACTTTTGTCGTTATAGTTGTTTTGCCGGAACCGTTGGGACCGGCTATTACTATAAGTATAGGTTTGTGATACTTATCAACCATAATGAAATATTTAAGGATGATATTGTAGTCTTCTTTCTGCTGACATCCTTCTGATCTCAGCGAAAAGTCTCTTGTGCGCAGCTTCTTTTTTGGCTTGTGCCTCGGCTGCTGCTTCTTTCATTATATATGAAAGCATCTCGTCGGTGGGTTCCTCGAGACTCGTGAGGCGATATGAATTAAGTTCTTTTTCTGTCATAAGCGTAGGATTTTACGGCAAAATTACGAATTAATTATGAAATGACAAAGGAAATGCGAGTTTTTTTTATTATTTTTAGTGAAGAGGGGAGTGGGGCTCTGGCTCCGCTGCCATGGGGATTTCATCTTCGGAGTCGGGGAGTCGGTATTGGCGTACGGAGTGGTCGGCGAGGTAGATGCGATAGAGGGTTTGGGCGAGGGATTCGAGGGTTTGCTGGCGGCAGTGGGGTTTTAGCTGACACTCCCATACGGTGATGCAGTGCCATCCCATGGCGGCTATCTGTCGCTGTTCCTCTATGTCGCGCTCCTTGTTGCGGCGGATCTTCTTTTCCCAAAAGTCGGTGTTGCTTTGTGGCATCTTGAAGTTGGGGCAGTTGTCGTGTCCATGCCAAAAGCAGCCATTGACGAAGATTACTGTGCGGTATTTGCGCAACACGATGTCGGGATGGCCAGGGAGACGGGGATGGTTGAGGCGATAGCGGAAGCCACGGGCCCAGAGATACTTGCGCACAAGTATCTCCGGGCGCGTCCCTTTGCTCTTGATTGCAGCCATGCAGCGGTGGCGCTGCTCCTTGGTCATCTTGTCCATACGTGTGCTTATCTGCCAATCACCAAATGGCGTACCGGACCGGAAACGTCGGGCTTAATGTCGTAACGCTTGTCTTTCAGTTGGGTGCGCACGCAATGCACCTCGCCACTGGAGAGATTCTGAATGTTTATCTCTCCTTCATAGGCGGGAAGGTTGCGGGCTTCGATGGTGAAGATATTGCTGACAATCTTTCTCGGAAGCTGGTAGTCGTTGCCTACGCTGCCTGCTAATATATTGCCCAAAGTGGCAGTGGCGGTCACATTATCAATCATTGGCCTGTTGACGTCAAACTGGAGGATGTTGGGTATTTCCATCCTGCACTTTGAGTACAGTACTGGTATGCACTCCTGCAACTGTGTGTCGTAGATGTATGTGCTGCGGGTGCTGAACAGTTGGTATTGGTATTCCACAATGTCGCCAGCCTTCACGTCGGGAATGAGGATGTGGCGTATGCAGTAGTGGTTGTCTATTCGCTCGTCCTTGAAGTTTGAGTTGGATACGGTCTTTTTCTTTACCTTGCCGTCAACCTGTCTGATTACCATGACTTTCATCTCGTAGATTTCGTCACGACAGTCCATATCATCCTCTTCATTGAAGGTGATGATGTCCATAGTGGCATATTTTGCACCGCTGTCCTTGAGAATCTTGGTGCGCACCTTGACATCATAGAGCATGGAGGTGTTGTCGGGATTGACATACTTGTTGGTGCCGGATGGGGCGAAGCTGTTGTCATCGAGTGAACCTTCACCACCGCTGCCTAACGCGCTGAATCCTCCTGAGAGTTTGTAGGATACATCTACTGACTTATAGAGCACTACGGCCTCAGCTTCGGGGGCAAAGCTTACGCTGTTCAGTTCCCATTCTTCTTTTGTGGGTTTTCCGAACTTGGTGTTCTGTGCGAATGACGATATTCCATAGGCACAGAATAATGAAATCAAGAAGAATAACTTTTTCATATCTTTGGTGTTTTTATTGATGCTGCTAAACAAGTGGGGCAGGCTCGCTCGCCTGCCCCATGAACAAAAATTTCACAATTAAGATGTGGGCATATTATGCCCATGGATTTTCTGTTGGATACGGCAGTGACTTCGGCTGGTTGTAGGCGATGTCCTGGATGCCGAGATACTTGAACACCTCGAAGAGAGTCTTGCCGATGTGAGAGAAGGCAACGGCTCCGTGGTGAGGATAGCCCTTCTGGATGAGGACGTGACGATAGAAGCGGCCCATCTCAGGAATAGCGAAGATACCGATACCACCGAATGAACGTGTGGGAACGTCGAGCACTTCACCCTCAGCGATGTAAGAGCGGAGATTGCCCTGAGAGTCGCACTGCAGGCGATAGAATGTGATGTCGCTGGCTGCGATGTCGCCCTCGAGAGTTCCGCGTGTGAAGTCAGGCTCGCCACCGTTCTCAAGCAGACGGTTCTGGATGAGCTGATACTTGATCTTGCGGTTAGAGCACATCTTGCACTGGGGAGTGTTGCCGCAGTGGAAGCCCATGAAGGTGTCGGTGAGCTTGTAGCCATACTTGCCGATGATGTCCTCGTCGTAGATGTACTTGGGCACTGAGTTGTTGATGTCGAGCAGAGTGACGGTGTCGTCGCTTGCGCACATACCGATGTACTCAGAGAGTGCTCCGTAGATGTCAACCTCACAAGCAACGGGAATACCGCGGCTCACGAGACGGCTGTTGACATAGCAAGGCTCGAAACCGAACTGGCTTGGGAATGCAGGCCAGCACTTGTCGGCAAATGCCACATACTGGCGTGAGCCCTTGTGCTCCTCAGCCCAATCGAGCAGTGTGAGCTCGAACTGTGCCATGCGGCGGCTCAGAGTGGGATAGTAGCAGCCTTCGCCCATTTCCTTTGCCATGTCCTCGCATACTGCGTCGATGCGCGGGTCGTTCTCATGCTTCTTGTAAGCCACGAGCAGGTCGAGCTCAGAGTTCTCCTCAACCTCAACGCCCAGTTCATACAAGCCCTTGATAGGAGCGTTGCAGGCGAAGAAGTCCTGGGGACGCGGACCGAAGGTGATGATCTTCAAGCCCTTGAGACCGAGGATTACGCGTGCCACGGGAACGAACTCAGCCATCATCTGAGCCACTTCCTCAGCAGTGCCTACAGGATATTCAGGAATATATCCCTTCAGGTGGCGCATACCCAGGTTGTATGAGCAGTTGAGCATACCGCAGTAAGCGTCGCCACGACCGTTGATCATGTCGCCGTCGCCCTCGGCAGCTGCAACGAACATGCAGGGACCGTCGAAGTTCTTTGCAATGAGAGTTTCGGGAGTTTCGGGACCGAAGTTTCCGAGGAATACAACGAGAGCGTTGCATCCGGCTTCCTTCACTTCAGCTACAGCCTTGAGCATGTCTTTCTCGTTTTCAACTGTTGTCTGGCAGTTGAAGAGTTCGCCCTTATAGGCTTTCACGATGTTCTCGCGGCGCTGTGTTGACAGCGCGATTGGAAAACAGTCTCGGCTAACAGCGATAATGCCGAGTTTCACTTGAGGAATGTTAGTACTTTGCATAAAATTTTTTTTGTTATTAAAATGGTTTACAATTATTTCTTTAGAATAAACTTCTCTATTACGTGTGCCACTCCGTCTTCCTCGTTGGAGTAGGTGATATAGTCGGCGGCATCCTGCACCTCGGTCGATGCGTTTGCCATAGCCACTCCCAATCCGGCATATTCTATCATGCCCTTGTCGTTATATCCGTCGCCGATGGCTATCATTTCCTCGCGCCCTATGCCGAGGTCTGAGATGAGACGCGCCAACGACTGCGACTTCTCTATGCCCATTGGCACACATTCAAGGAAGAATCCTGACGAGCGATAGACGAGGATGCGCCCCTGCATATGGGTGGCAAGCCGAAGCTCAAGCTGGTGGAGCGGTTTGGGGTCGCCCACGATGAGGCACTTGTTTATCGGGAACTCCACCTGACGGGGGAAGTCGTCATACTGCACTACGGGCATCTTGTTGATGAACGCCTCGTGGAGCACATACTTGTCCTTCTCACGGGTGGCGGCAATGCCTTCGCCCTGATATGTGAGTATCTCCATTCCCGCAGCCTTGGCCTCGTTGTAGAGCACTGGCACAAGCTCGGGAGCCAACACCTTATTATATATAGTCTCGCCCGTGCGGCAACTGATAATCTTTCCGCCGTTGTAGGCGAGAATGTATCCGTCGTGGTCGGCGAGGTTGAGCTGAATGGCAAGAGGCATGATGCCGAAGGTGGGTCGGCCAGATGCCAAGACAACCTTTACACCCAGTTCCTGAGCCTTCATCAAGGCATTGTAGGTCTTAGGTGTTATTTCCTTTTTCTCGTTGGTTAGTGTGCCGTCCAAGTCGAGCACAATCATCTTATATGCCATTCTTTCTTGTAATTTTGCGCAAAGATAATACTTTTAATTCAGAATATGACAATCATGGCAATATCTTTTGCTTTATTTAACACTAATGCTTGCAACTTTTAGCTTTGTTGTAGCGTCAAACGGATGAAATATAAAAAAAAATAGAATATGAAAAAGATAACATTTATGACAATGGCAATGGTATCGGCTCTGATAGCCGGAACGGCAATGACCTTCGCCTCATGCTCTGAGGCTGGCAGTTTGAAAACGTCAATATCCACGGACAACGACAGATATGTTGTCACGGAAGGAAAGATAGTGAAGCAGTACCTCAAGGTGGGCAAGTTTATATCTGTAAGGATTGAAGGTTCGCCGACTGTGAAATTCGTGCAGGGCGACAAGCACGAGGTTATTGTGCAGGGCACAAAGGAGTATGTTGACAAGATCAAGATAGTGGTCGAGGGAAACAAGTTGGTCGTCGGTCTTAAGAACAACATCTCGTTAAACATCTTCAAGAACAGAAGCGACAGGAAGAACCTCGTGGTTTATGTCACATCGCCCGACCTCGTGGGGGTGGAACTTGCCGGTTCGGGTGATTTCATCTGCAAGGGGCCGATTGACACCGACCGTCTGAACATTCAGGTGAACGGTTCGGGCGATGTTGACTTCGAGGGGCATGTGATTTGCGACAAGCTGAATGTGCAGATGGCTGGTTCGGGTGACGTGGATATCATGAATGTAGATGCTATTGAGTCGGAGTTGCATTTGGTAGGTTCGGGTGATATCGAGGTGAAGCAGAAGAACGTGGAGCACACCAAGATCCAACTGATTGGCTCGGGCGACATCAAGGTTTCGTTCGACAACTGCAAGGATGTGGAGAGCAGTCTTGCCGGATCGGGCGACGTCACTCTCAAGGGCAATATCACAGGCCGTCTCAACAAGGCAAAGGCAGGTTCTGGCGACTATATTATTGAGCTACGCAAATAAAAAAGCCACTAAAAGGCAAAAAAAGACCAACATTTTTCCTTGTTTCATTCTTTTTTAGTAATTTTGCACCCAAAATTGGTAAAAAGATGAAATACGCTATTATAGCAGCAGGAGAAGGCAGCCGACTGGCAGCCGAAGGAATAGAGCAGCCGAAACCACTCGTGGAGGTGGACGGCAAGCCATTAATTGACAGACTAATCGGAATATTCATGGATAATGGTGCCGAGGAGATTGTAGTGATATGCAATGATATGACTACAATGGTTCCGCGGCACCTTATTGATATTCAGCGTGACGGACTCCGCGGGCGTCCCATTCCGCTGAGGTTTGTGGTGAAGAGTACTCCGAGTTCGATGCACAGTTTCCACGAAATCAGCCAGTATCTCACCGAAGGCACGTTCTGCCTCACCACCGTTGACACCATCTTTCGCAAGGAGGAGTTCGGTGCATACGTGGAAGAGTTGAATAGAGTGACTGAATCAGGCGAGGCCGACGGACTGATGGGAGTGACCGACTATATCGACGACGAGAAACCGTTGTATGTGGATGTTGACGATGACATGAAGATAACGGGATTCCTCGACAAGTCGGACTCTTGCAAGTTTATCTCCGGTGGCATCTACGGTCTGACTCCCAAGGCGATAGACACACTCAACGGGTGTATGGAGCGAGGCGAGAGCCGTATGCGCAATTTCCAGCGCGCGCTGATAAAGGACGGGCAGAACCTAAAGGCATATAAGTTCTCAAAGGTTTTAGACATAGACCACAAGAGTGACATTGCCAAGGCAGAGGAGTTC
This sequence comes from Prevotella sp., assembly GCA_022775105.1. Lineage (GTDB taxonomy): Bacteria > Bacteroidota > Bacteroidia > Bacteroidales > Bacteroidaceae > Prevotella. Next base: position 10,187 of record JALFIX010000167.1, read on the forward strand.
TTAATATCCACAGATTTCCACAGATAAAAATATGGATAAGATTTTCACAGATTAAGCTTTTGCGCAGTAAAAATCTGTGATAATCCACTCAAAATTATTAATCCGTGAGAATCTGTGGATAAAAATAAACAAGTTATGAAAAGAAGTTTTTCGGAGTTATTGAAGGCATCGTTCAAGTCGGAAGATACGGAAGAATGGCTTGACGTGCATTTTACCAGACCAATCGGTCTGGCTTTCGCATTGATGTGGGAGAAGTTGGGAGTGCATCCCAACGCCATCACTATATTGTCGATATTCCTTGGAGTGGGAGCAGGATGGATGTTCCATTACCCTGACCTTGAGTCGAATATATGGGGAGTTGTGCTGCTGATGTTCGCCAACTTCTGTGACTCCACCGACGGACAGTTGGCCCGTCTTACGGGTAAGAAGACACTCGTGGGTCGTGTGCTCGACGGATTCTCGGGCGATTTGTGGTTCGTTGCCATATATATTGGCATCGTGGTGAGGATGTGGAACGAACCGATACCTTTCCTTGGGGATGTGACATGGAGTTTCTATCTCCTGATAATATGTTTTTGGGCAGGTTTTGGATGCCATTCCCCACAATCTTCACTTGCAGATTACTATCGTCAGATACACCTCTTTTTCCTGCTTGGCAAGAAAGGTTCGGAACTCGATGACTCAGCCTCGCAGATGAAGAAATATGAGGAACTGACGTGGACAGGCAACTTCATCGGCAAGCTTTTCTTCAAGAACTATGCCGCATATTGCCGCAGTCAGGAGAAGCGCACACCTAAGTTCCAGAAGTTCTACAAGGAAGTGCGCGAGCGTTATCCCGATGCCGAGCAGATACCGCAGGAACTTAGGGACAAGTTTCGCCAGGGTTCGCTGCCACTGATGAAATACACCAATCTGCTCACGTTCAACTCGCGTGCCATCATCATCTACATCACTTGTCTCGCGGGCGTACCTTATATATATCCTATATTAGAGATGACCGTATATTGGGCGATGTATGCGTATATGCACAAGACACATGAAAGAACGTGCGAATGCCTTTGGGATGTGATAAAGAATTAATTATTAAGAAATATTATTGCTTGCGACGTTGTGTATTGTTGATATTGATGATGCTTGCGCTTGTGCCCTTGATGGGTATGGCGCAGGAAAGACATGACACTGTTGAGTGGTATGACAGGGTGCATGAGCTGGAGGGTATTACCGTTGACAAGAAGCGCGGGGCATATAGCCGCAAGGACAATCCGGCTGTGGAACTGATGAAGAAGGTAATCGGACATAAGCGAATGACCGACCCTACACAGAAGCCTTTCTGTAAATATGACACATACCAGAAACTCACTCTTGCCCTCAATGACGTAACACCCGAACAACTCACCGAGGGCGCACTGTCGAAGATACCCGGAATACTCGACCATATCGAGCCTTGTTTTCAGAACAACAAGCTGATAATGCCGGTGACAGTGTCGGAGACAGTGAGACGAAGCCTGTTCAGCCGAAATCCCAACCGCAGTCAGGTGGTGACGATAGGCGAGCGTTCGGAAGGCATCGACCAGCTCTTCCAGACTGGCGACCAGATGGTGAAGACACTCAGGGACTTCTTCAGCGATGTCAATCTCTACGACGACAATATCCGCCTGTTGCGTCAGAGCTTTTTGTCGCCCATAGCCAAAGGAGCGATTTCGTTCTACCGCTTTCATATAGTAGATACCGTGAGGGTAGGGAATGACCGCTGCATACATCTTGCCTTCGGGCCAGACAACTCCAGGGATATGGGATTCAGCGGAGAACTGTATGTGAGGGACGACTCGACGTATCAGTTGCGCCGATGCATACTCACCATCCCAAAGCAGAGCATCGTCAACCATGTCGATAACATGAAGATATGGCAGGATTTCTCTGTATTGCCCACGGGAGAGTCAGTGCTCGCCACAGATGACATGATGATAGAGCTGAGTCTTGCCGACGTGTTCGCCAAGAGCGTGATACTTAGGACAACAAGACATTCGGGATATTCCTTCGACTATATCCCAAACGCTTATTTCAGCTCCCGCTTGAAGCAAAACGAGGAACGCAAGGCAGCAGGGCGCAGTGAGGAGTTTTGGAATAACTTCAGAAGGGTAGGGCTGACATACAGTGAACAACGTATGGGTCAGCTCGTTGACAATATATGGCAGTCATCGCCAACGTTCCGTGCAATAGGCACTGGAGTGAAGTTGCTCGTTGACGACTATGTGGAAACAGGCAAGCCAAGCAAGTTTGACATAGGTCCGCTGACATCCACCGTTTCCGTCAATTCCGTTGACGGATTGAGATTAAGAATAGGCGGCAGGACCACCAAGGCATTCAGTCGCCACGTGTCGTTCGAAGGCTATTATGCCCACGGATTCCGCAGCAAGGGCAACTATTGGAGCGCGACATTGGGAAGTCACGGTTTTTCGCTTTCTGCATCGCGCGACATACGTTATCCCTCCGACCCTCTGATGCCCACCGACAAGGACAACATGTTTCTTGCATGGAAATGGGGGGATGACTCAAAGATGATGGCATATAGCCGTCAGCAACTGCAATACGAACACACACTGCCCTCGGGACTCAAACTTGCGGCGGCAGTGAAACGCGAAACCTACGAGGGAAGAGGTTCGCTGACATTTGACAAGGTAAGGACGGCAGAACTGCGCTTTACGCTTGCATACAAGGGTTTTACGCTTAGTCATGCAACAGGCATTGACGGACTGTTCGACGGAGAGTGGCGATACAACACCACCGAGGCGAGATGGAAACGAAAGACATCCCTGAAAACATGGGGCACGCTCGACTCCGACATCCGCGGTGGAGTGCAGTGGGACAAGATGCCGCCGCCCTTGCAGTTTATGCCGGCAGCCAATATCTCGTATATAGCGCAGCCGCTCACCTTCGCCCTCATAGACAATATGGAAATGATGAGCGACCGATATGCCAGTGCCATCCTCGACTGGGACCTCAACGGCAGGTTGTTTAATCTGATTCCGTTAGTTAACCGGCTAAAACTGCGCGAATACCTTAGTCTAAGAATGCTTTGGGGACATTGGACTGACGGATACGGCACATCGCCCGCATCCGACAAGCCATACCTTGAGGCAGCTGTGGGAATACACAACATACTGTCGTTTCTGCACGTGGAATACGTCAGACGGCTCACTCACGCCGATATGTCCTCGGCAAACATCCAGGGTGTTAGAATAAGGGCACAATTTAAATTCTAATAAAGACAATGGTTATTTGTTTAGCTGACAATCAGGACATCACACGTGCCGGAATACAATTCCTGGCAGAGAAAACACTACACGAAATAGAATTCCACCGCACGGAGGACAAAACCGAACTGGTGGAACGTCTGCGACTGCATCCCGATGCGGTTGTAGTGCTCGACTATACTTTGTTTGACATGAACGACGTGGAGGACCTTCAGATACTCTACGACCGTTTCCCAAGGTCGATGTGGATACTGTTCAGTGTGGATTTGTCGCATGACTTCGTGCGTCGCGTGATTTCAGTGGGCGGCAGGATAAGCATCCTGCTAAAGGAATCCTCTGCACATGAGGTGAGGGAGTGCATCCAGTATGCCGCCAACGGTCATCGCTATATCTGTCAGCGAATGACCGAGATACTCCTTGCCCCACAGGAAACTCCCGTAGCCGACGATGTGAAACTCACTCCCACCGAAACGGAAATCCTGAAGGACATAGCCATGGGAATGACCACAAAGGAAATCGCCGAAAAGCGTTTCTCCAGCTTCCATACTGTTAATACCCACCGCAAGAACATCTTCCGCAAACTTGGGGTAAACAATGTCCACGAGGCCACCAAGTATGCGCTGAGGGCAGGACTTATTGATTCGGCTGAGTATTATATTTAAATGAAGAATGAAAAATGAAAAAAATAAGGGCTGTCTCGCGACAGCCCTTACCCTTACTTTTCTAACTAACTTATTATCAACTATTCATTACTCATTCTGATTTCCAAGTGCAAAGGTACGCATAATATTTGGATAATAATTCAAAAAAACTAAAAAAATACACGTAAACGATTGCGTTTTCAGAAAAAATGCGTATATTTGCACGCACCTAACAACAAAAAGGGATATTTTGCTATGGAAGTGAAGAGACACAGGACATCATTGAAAGACCTGGCACAGGAGCTTGGCGTTAGTATCGCCACAGTGAGCAGGGCACTTAGAAACAGTCCCGAAATAGGACTGGAAATGCAGAATAAAGTGAAGGATTTGGCAAAGAAACTCAACTATCGCCCAAATCCTTTTGCACGCAGTCTGAGACATGAGGCACCGAAGATCATCGGCGTTGTCGTGCCTAACCTTGTCACGCATTTCTATTCCGCCGTCCTCGACGCCATCGAGGATGAGGCCTCCAGGGCTGGATATTCAGTGCTCAGTGCCAATAGCCACGAAGACTGTCAAATAGAAGCCAAGGCTATCGACAATTTTATCAGTATGCACGTTGAAGGCATCATAGCCTGCCTTGCACAAGACACCACCGACTATTCCCACTTCGAGGAAATTGCCGATATGGGCATACCTCTCGTGTTTTTCGGCAGGACATGCCTCTCCGACAAGTTCTCGTCGGTGACTGCCAATGGTGACGAGGCTGCACAGATGGCAACCAACCATCTCATCGAGACGGGCAGCAAGAGGATTGCCTTTATCGGTGGTCCCAACCATCTCGACATGGTGCGCCGTCGCAAGCACGGTTATCTCGAAGCACTGCGCGAGCACCGCATACCCATCGACCGCGAGATGGTGGCTTGCGGCAAGATCGACTATCAGGTGGCACTCGATGCCGCCAAGCGACTGCTCAGTCGTGAGGACAGGCCCGACGCCATACTCGCCTTCAACGATATCATCACCTTTGCCGCCTTCACCGCCATCAAGGAGATGGGACTGAAAATACCCGATGACGTTGCCCTCATAGGATTCACCGACGACCTCCATGCCGCATACGTCACACCCCAGATGTCGGCCATCGAAGACCAGTCGTACAAGATGGGAACGACTGCCTGCCGACTGCTTCTGAGGTCAATCAAGGGTGACAAAAAGATATATAAGGAGATAGTTCCACAGAAACTCGTGATACGTCAGACATCTGCAAAAAAGTAGTAATACGTGTAAAAAATACACACCGTAGAGTATGTATATAATATGATAAAATGGTACTATTTTAGCAATGATTTTACATATTATCACATAAAAATAACATTTTAGCACCTTAGTTTTAGTTATATTTTGTATCTTTGCAGTCGGAATTCAAACCAAAAGAACAAAATTGTATAACTAAAACCATTGTTGCAATGAGTAAAAAAACTCTCAGTTACAACCAGAATATCTGGTATTGTAAAATGATGTTGACGGCAATACTATTGTCATTGCCGCTCATGTCATTCTTTGGTTCAGCTTCATTGTCGGCAAAGACAGTCACGGGTGTCGTGACCTCTGCCACTGACAATGAACCGCTGATCGGTGTAACCGTCAAGGTGGAAGGTTCCGCATCCGGAACCATTACCGACTTCGACGGTAAGTATTCAATCAATGCCAACCCGGGACAGACTCTCGTCTTCTCCTACATCGGTTTCGTGTCGAAGTTGGTGAAGGTGGGTGCAGCCAACACTATCAATGTGCAGTTGCAGGAAGACTCGAAGTCATTGGAAGAGGTGGTAGTAATCGGTTACGGTACGATGAAGAAAAAGCTCGTCACTGGTGCCACGACACAGTTGAAGGGTGACGACATCCAGAAACTGAACACCACCAACCCCTTGGCAGCCATGCAGGGCCAGACCCCTGGTGTGAACATCGTGTCAACATCTGGTCAGCCAGGTGCCTCTATGAGTGTCACAATCCGTGGTCTCGGTACGGTGGGCAACTCG
>JALFIX010000030.1 GCA_022775105.1 Prevotella sp.
CTCGCCGCCGTAGGTCTTCACGCTGCGCTTGTAGGCATTGTCGCCGCTGTACTCAGCCAACATCTCGGCGTTGTTGTCGATGAGCGTCTGAGTGCTCACGAGCGTCTTGCTTGCCCCCTTGCGCGAGTGAACCCATGCATAAACTCCGTTGCCCTCGCCCTCCTGGTGCATGAGGAAACCGTCAGAAGAGGTATTGAATCCGTGCTTGTTCACCAAGTCCCAGAGCTTCACCTCGCTCGCCTTGTCGAGCACCACGTTGGTGGCCGAGAACTGGCAGTAGGGAATACCCGTCACGGCGTTCACCTTCTGCAGCACGTCGAAGAAAGCAATCTGGTCGCCGTAGTCATAATCAGCATTGTTGCTGACCACCGCCTGGGCGAACTCCTTCACGGTGGTGTTCTCGTCGATCTTGAGTTCACCGAGGAAGATGTCGGTCTTTGCCATCTCGCCCTTGCCCACCACCACGATAGAGGGCAGCGAACCCTGGGTCAACAGATAGGGAGCTGCGATGCAAGCGCCACCTGCCACCTCCTGTCGGGTGAGATAGATGTCGGTGAGCTTCATGTTTGCCTGCATGAACATGTTGTAGTCGCTCTTGCCGACGGGTTTCGACTCGAATCCGTAGTTGATGAGGGGGCAGATGCCCTTGTACATCTGGATTACGTTTCCCCACTTGGTGCGCTGTCGCTGCTGCGCCGGGGTTCGTGCATTCTTCACCGTGGTCGCCTTCTCCGAAACGACCGTCCGTCCATTTACCTGCTTGAAGGTAAGGCTACCGGCCGAACCGTTCAGCTTCTTGATAATACCATTAAGAATTGCCATAACTTTTCAAAGTATTAGATTAATAAATAATTTAACTGTTCTCCATTGTGTTTATCCACAGATTCTCACGGATGATAATTCTGCTTTGATTTCCACAGATTCCTTTCAATCCGCTGATTTCCACAGATTACTTTATAATCCACTGATTTTTACAGATTAAGTTGCGCACCCAAAATCTGTGTTAATCCGAATTAAATTATCTCTGTGTTAATCTGTGATCCAAGCCTCTGTGGTTCCAAACACGATGCAAAGGTACGAAATATTTTTCAAACCACCAAATATTTTCTCAATTATTTTCGTCTGAAATCAAAGGTTTAACATTTCCTCCGTTCGACGTTAACATTTCCCCTGTCATGTCCACAGATTATCGCATATTTCATTCTTCACTCTTCATTTACAAACTTCCTCCGTTGTAAGTCCGTTGTAAGTCCGTTGTAAGTCCGTTGTAAGTCCGTTGTGAGTCCGTTCCGTTATTATGCGTAGATATGACCAGCATCGGTGTCATAGCCCTGTAGGAGGTAGGGCTCAAATGCCTGTAGATATGGCATTGCCACAGGCTCATATTCATGCCTATGGTGTCAAAGTGTCAAAGTCAAAGTGTCAAACTGCAATACAGCATAAACCCCCAGACGGCATTTATAGAAATTAATAATAATATATAATATATTATATATTATTATTATATTATATATATTATTATTTATTACTATTTTACTCTTTTCCCCTACAGTCTGTCACCTTGGCAATGTGCCAAACTGAGTTTGACACTTTGACTTTGACACTTTGACACCTTGCACCGTTTCCCCCTCTCCATTGCCCCCAAATTCATTAAATTACTCTACATGGCAAAAAAATCCCGAAAACATTTGGCAGAAAAGATAATTCTTCGTACCTTTGCAGAAATTATCAAAAAAATGAGGCAAACTATTTGCGTCATAATCAAAAAAATGTTTTTCTTAATTGAAATTTCTCTGCCTATGATACACATGAGGGAATTTAACGAGTTTGAGGTCAGGAATATAAAATATCTCACTCAAAAGAACATTGAATACTTCCGGCCTACGATAGTGGAGCATACCAAGAATCCCGTAGTGTCTCAGTTTGACACATTGTTGGACAGTGGCTATTCCAAAGCGGAGGCTGGGGACTGCCCCCTGTACTCTTAATGTGGTATAGATTAATCTTGACTCATCGGTCAAATTTTATTTTCAAAGAAAAAAAGTAGTAAAAATAAATATACTTATTGTTATAATAACTCTAACTAATATAATTATGGATATGGAACAAAGACAGATACACGAATACCCCGGGGAGCTGCTATGGCACAAGAGAGGTCTCGATTGGTATTTGGACAACGATCCACAAAAGCTGAACAAAGAATTTTTGGACACTCTCTACGAAATAAAAGAAATTGGTTGCATTATACGAAACTTTGAGGATATTATTACGGATGCTTATCGTATCGCCGTGACCGTCGCATTCACAGAAAAATATCAAGACACTGACATTGCCGGAATACTATGCGATAATTATCACGACGAAATGTCATTGTTGTACGGTTGTGTTATTCTTCTGTCGCAGGAGGACGGGGAAGATTATGAATATACTGTCAATAAAATTGTTGAATTACTGAGAAAAAAACAGAAGGTAAAAGGTTTGTTTGTCGGCTCCAAAGTAACCTATAATTGGCTGGTAATCAGAATATTCAAGTTACAAAGGACAAACATGAATATTGACCTTAGCCCTGACGCAGGTGATTTGAGCAGTGAGACTCAGCTATGGCTGATAGAAAATCTTGGACTTGATATTGATGAGCTTGAGCGTGTCATAAGTTTCTACAGAACCAAAATCGGCCAATTGGACTTCTTGCATAGCTTTGTAAAAGAATATATCAATTATGACCACGATGACTTGCAATTTTGCCTAAGCAGAAAGGGCTGGATTTTGCAATTCACAATATCAAAAGATACTTATGATTGGCTGGAAAACAGAGTAAAACAGGGTTTATATCTTGCAGATGAAAAAGATGGGCTGTTTTCGTGGTCTCTTTTAGGGGAAGACCCCCAGGCTGGGACTGGTATATACGATTGTGAGAATCAGAAGGGACAACAAGAAAATGAAAATAATATGGGGATGCTTGAGAAGGAAAACAAGAAACTTAAACAGGAAAACAAGTTGTTGAAAGAGAAGAATTCCGAATGGGAGGCGTTGTATGCCTCTGGCTTTGCTAGCTCCGCCGTGGTGGAGAGTGACGAAGGGGCAACGGTGGTCAACAGCGATGCCGCACGTGAAAACGAGGCTTACAAGAAAGAGATAGAGGAAAAGGAGGCTCTTATCAATGACCTTTCCAATAAGCTGAAAAATAAGTCAATACCAATGAGTTCCATTATTGACGGCTTTAGGAAATTGGCCCGATTTGATTCCAGAGAAGCTGTATCGATGGTGTTCAAGTCGTTGGGTATCATGCTGTCGAAGTGTACTGCATGGACAAACAGCGAAGATGAAATCCTTATGATATTCGCGATGGATGACAATCCTGCTCCGGGCACGGTTAACCACATTTATAACTCAGGCGCAAACCATTATGACCACCATCGGGAATTGACAATAAATAATGGCGATAATAAACTTTTGGAAAAAAATAAAGAGGAGACTGAATCATGAGCAATTATTACTACAAGGATGACGCAAAACACTACGACCATCATAAGGAATTCACAATCAACCTGAAATCCGCAGATGAAGGCAAGGCGATTCTCCGTGAACTAATGAAGGACGATGAAGAAGAGGCTGACTATGAGGAAGTTGAGGAGGAACAAAATGAGAATTTTGACTCGAAGCTGAAAAATGTGACAGACTTGATGTGGCGTGAGAATGTATTATCCCATAAATATGACTATGCATTCATCAAGATGTACATGGACTCTACCAAAGGGGGATTTCCTATGTTTAAAACCACTCCAGACTTCTTGCAATATCTATCGGGAATAAATTGTTTGAAAGTACCAAGCCAAAGTACTTTCAATTCATATTATGATATAGATAAAATAGTTGACGGGAGAATTCATCTGAAGTATGACAAGGCAGAGGAAGACAGGGCCAATATGATTATCTCAAAGTTTGTAGAGCTAATGAAATAACCATTTTTTATTGATAGGCTATTTAGCACCGCTGATTAAGTTCAGTGGTGCTTTTTTGTATGCTGTCGTTTAGTTCTTCGGTTGGATTATCGGTTTGTCGGTCGGTATATCGGTTCATTCAAAATATGTTTTGATACAAAAAAAATGATCCCTATCTTTGCACCGTCAAATGGACAAAACGACATTCCCGGATGTCGTGAGTCGAGAATGATTTGACGGTGTTCTTTTGCAATCATGATTTTCAAAATAGTTAAACTTATGTGTATGTTCAATTATCGACCTCTCCCGTCGGGAGACGCATGGGAGGTCTTTTTTTTTGAAAAATATGGACTTGAATTATAAAGTGATATATGGCAAGACAATGCCATGTGGGACTCTATTCCGAAAGGAATCTATCGTGTGTTTTTTTGAATAATACATAAATAATGAATAAACCAAAATAAATATGAAATTGACATTGACACGTATTGCCAAGCGGGCTGATTATACCATCGGACGGCTTGCGGATGAGAAGGGGGAGAAAATTTGTGACACGCTGGAGCCTACTTGGCGCGACTATAAGGGCGGCGAGAAGAAGGTGAAGGGACGGTCGGCGGTGCCTGAGGGCACTTACAAGGTGGTGGTGACCAGGTCGCCGAGGTTCGGGCGCTATCTGCCGCTGCTCGTGGGGGTTCCGGGGTTTGAGGGTGTCCGCATTCACTCTGGAAATACAAGCCGTGACACGGAGGGGTGCATGCTTGTAGGACAAAACTTACAGGCAGGCAAACTGCTATGGAGCCGGCTGGAGCTTGAACACCTGATGAAGCTTATCGAAAATGAGAAGGAAATAAGTTTAACAATTAAAAACACTTGGAGCAATGATTAAGAGATTAGAAAACATTGAACTGACGGTCATCACGAATGACTGTTATGAAGTGGCATCGCTCAAGGCGATTGCAGGTATGATAACCATCGACGAGAAGGAGAAGAAGGTGAACTTCGCCCAAGCCGCCCCTCGTCCGATGAAGTTGAGAAACATGAAACTGTATGACGGTTCTCTGCTGTCGGTGGTGAAAAAAGCTGACGGCTCGATGGTGATGCACAGCAAGGCGGTTGACCCGTCCACCGTGGATGACTTCGCCACCAAGATGCTGCAGGAGGCTATCGGAGTGCAGACGAAAATCAACGAAATCAAGAAAGGATAATCATTATGGAAATAACCAACAATGAAAGACCGATGTACGGCGCGCTTGCCTACGACATGATTATCGACAAGTGGAACAAAACGTATTATGGAGGGAATCTGCCTAATGAGGCAGATTCCTCAACAAGGACGTATGAGCTGGCAATGGCTCTGAGAAACATCACCGGCAATGACGCCAACCTGCTGATGAAGATCATTCCGACATACGAGGGCATGAGCGACGAGATGAAGGCGCAGAAGGTCAACGCGGCGGTGAGCGCAAAGCAGACGCAGATGCCGTCGAGACTGAGAGACGTGCTGAACACCCTGTATGGTGAGAATGTCTATAACAAGGACATCAAGGAAGCCATCGAGGGCATACAGCTCGATGACGCTCTGTTATATTATAACAGGATGCCCCAAAGAGTGCTGCCGACGGGGTATAGGGAGTCGGCTAAAAAGGTGGGTAATATATGCGTGTTGCCGATGATATTGTTTGTCAGCGCGTTGGTGGGAGGGCTTGCCACAAACGTAAGGCTGAGGATTGACGGATTGTTCAACTGGCTGAATATATTGGTGTTGATAATAGGCAAGCCGGGAAGTAACAAGAGTGCATTGATTGCACTGTATCACATCTGGATGTGGCAGCTGAAGGCTGAGGATAAGCTGCTTGAGGCGAAGGAAAAGGAATATGACAGGCAGGTGAAGCTGAAAAAGAACTCGAAAGAGCAGCCTGAAAAACCTGATTTGCCCTACCGTCTGATTCCGCTCAACAATACTCTCGCCAATGTGGCTGAGGCTCTTGGGAATTTACCCGGGGAACATGCCATATCCGTGGGCGACGAGATTGACGAGATTAACGGAAAATGGAGCGGCGGCGACAAGGTGTTGCTGTCGGTCATGTGGAGAAAGGCTTTTGATGCCGCTGAATTCCACAAGACTGCAAAATCGGCGGATGCCGCGAAATGCCACCGTGAACAGCTGAAATGGAACGTGGCAGTGACGGGCACGGAGGATTCGCTGCTCAGGCTGGTTAGCCAATATACCGACGGATTGCAGAGTCGCCTGGCTCTCGGATGTATGCCCGACAATACTTATCTGCCTAAGGCCAATGCCGTGACGCTTAAGGAGTCGGAGGTGGACAACATCAAGAATGTGGCAAGGGTGCTGAGGGCAATGAGGGGCGACTTAATTCTGCCTAAGTTGGACAAGGCAAGCGACGACTGGACTGAAGACATCAGGATTGAGGCCCTGAAAAACAACGACGAGGTTCTGGCCCGCTGCCGTATGCGCGACCATGTGATAGCCATGAGGATGGTGGGTTGCATCATGCTGTGTGCCGTGGCTGAGAAGCTGATAAAGAAGCATGGCGTTGACGGGGCTGAGGAGATGCTGAAGAACGACCCTGACTTGCTGCAGAAGATGATGAGGCGCGAGCAGACTCCGGCGATGATGGAGACATACAAGGTAATCGCTGACTACATCATCGACAATGACCTTCGTTTCTTCCGCGAAAAGCTTGAAAATGCTTACAAGAAGAGTGAGGATAGAATAAATGTGGGGCTGAGGGTGATAAGAGGCAAGAACGATTCTATCTATTCGAGACTTCCGCAGGTGTTCTCGCACGCGGAATTAGTGGCTGAGGCAAGGAAAATAAAGGGTCCCGACGTGACCGACAATGCCATCAAGCAGATAATAAAGAACTGGAAGGCTTCGGAACTGATTGTGCCTGAGGGAGATAAGTTTAAGAAACTGAGGTGATGGTGTCAAAGTGTCAAAGTCAAAGTGTCAAAGTTAAATGAAGAATGGTTTAGACGATATCAGGGCTACGCCTATTGAGGGGATGGCAAAGGAGTTGGGGATTGAGGTAGTGCGCCACATGGCGCTCTGCCCATTCCACGGGGACAGGCATCCGAGCCTGCATTTTGATGTGAAGAGAAACAGGTTTAAGTGCTTTGCTTGCGGGGCAAGCGGGGATGTGATCGACTTGGTGATGAAATATAATAATGTGGGATTTAAGGAGGCGGTGGAGAGCCCCCTCCTAACCTCCCCTGGGGGAGGAACTAAGAATGCTTTGTGCACAGCCGCGGGCGAAACGCCCACGCTCCCAGTGGCATCCGCGAGAGGGAGTAACCAATCTCTCCCCCCAGGGGGAGACGGAGGGGGGCTGGGTGTGGGGGCTGACCTTGAATACCTCTCCACTCTCATTGCTCATCCCGTTATTAATGCCGTGGCGGCGCATTTCCTTTATGACGAGAGGAAGATTGACCCGAGGGTTGTCAGGTGGTGCGGACTGACGAGCATCGACCGGCCTATGCCTTGCTGGCGATGGGGGAAGGCGTTTTATGATGCCCCGTCGCTGCTGATTCCTTATAGGGATGTGGATGGGAGATTGTTGACGGTGCAGGGGAGGTATATGGGAAAGGAGGAAAAGCCCCGCTTCCGCTTTCCTCGCGGTTCGCACGTGGGGATGTATAACAAGCCGGTTATCAAGAGACTCAGGGCGGGGGATGAGCTTTGGATTACCGAAGGCCCTTCGGATTGCTGGGCTATGCTGTCGGCAGGACATAAGGCGGTGGCTATCCCTTCTGCCACATCGCTCACCAAGGCTGACATCGCTTTGCTGAGGGACGGACTGCCCGAAGGCGTGTCGCTACACATGTATCCCGACAACGACGAACCGGGGATGAGGCTCTTCGAGGGATTGAAAAGATGGTTTCCCGAGTTGCAGGGGCATGTGCTGCCCGATGACTATAAGGACTTCGGACAATGGTATGCCGCAGTTGGATTACGGCAACCTAATCATGGTCAGGTAAGCTAAAAATTGACCTGTTTCGGTTTTCCCCGATAATCGTTGACCAATGTCAAAAAATAGGCTTGTGTGCGACAACAAATCGGGAAAAAGCATTGTCAGTTCAGAAAATAGTCGTAATTTTGCACCGTCAAAAGAACAATATGACAGCGCTGTTAAGGACGACAAGACACATTTATTAGAGATTAAAAGAAGATTGTAATTCAGGTTAAAAAGATTAAAGATTAAAGAAAGGGTAACATTATGAAAAAGATGATTATGACAGTTATGGCAGTGCTTTGCATGACCACAACATTCGCAAAAGACGAGAACGCAAGCGCAACAAGCGCAATGAGCGCATTTGACATGAGCGTTAACATGAGCAAGCTCAGTGAGACTCTCAACCTCACGGCTGACCAGCGCGAGAGCGTGGCTGACGTACACCACACCTTCTGCGGCGAGATGATGGTGGCTGCCCAGGCCGGCAGCGAGGACCAGAAGGACCTCATGCGCAAGGCTGTGAACAAGGACTTGAAGTACATGCACTACATCCTCAACAAGGAGCAGTACCGCAAGTACGTGATGGTTCTCAACGCCACACTCAACAACCGTGGCTTGGACGTTACAAAGTAACGTGATAGTATTTGGGTAATAATATTATAAATTGAAAGAGAGTGACGAACATCATTGTCGTCACTCTCTTTTTCTGTCTATATCAGGTCTTTGCTATCGGTACAATGCCTCGTATTGCCTTACGATTTCTTTCCACATGTAATGCTGCTTCGCCACTTCCAACATAGGTTCGCCTTCAAGATGGGGCATGCCGAGATAGTCAATCAGTTGCAGGTCGTTGGAATAGTAATATGCCATGTCGCAGGTGGTCTCGCGGTTGAAGACCACATCGTATGCCAGGATGGGGCGGCCGAAGAACATTGCCTCCACCAATGAGGGGTTGGTGCCGCCGCAACTGTGTCCGTGGATATAGTAGTTGCAGTTTTTCCTCAGGGTGTATAGCACGTCGAGGTCGTATATGGGGTCCAGCATCTTGATGTTGCTGAGCAGTCCGTAGCGCCACCTCAGCCTTCTTCCATACGCGCTGTAGTCCCAGTTGCCGATGAACACCAACGGCAGTCCGAACTTGGCGAATGCGTCGAGTGTGATGTGGCAGTTGTTCTCTGGTTCGATGCGGCATATCGACAAGGCATAGTCGCGTTTCCTCAGTCCGTATTTGTATAGTATTCCCCTCTGTGTCTCGTCGGAAAGGTGGCGTATGGCATGGTCGCCGCCGTATGCGATCATGACCGATGGTTTGTGGTAAGTCTCTGTGACATAGTCCTGTATGCCCTTGTTGTCGGCGATGATAACATCCGCGAACTTCACTGCCAACACCTCGTTGAGCTTAAGGAATTGGCGTGCGAAGAATCCCCATTTTGCGCGTGTGTGCTCGCGCCCGTCGATGTTGACTATGAGTTTCTTGGTGTAAAACAGTCTGAAGATAGGTATGAAGATGCCACCCGACACACCGAGCAAGAGCACGGTGTCGTAGCCATTGATACAGCGCATGAGCGACAGTATGTCGTAGGGAATACTTTGTATGCCGTTGGCATGGAGGAATGGGATGTATTTGAGTCTTGCCCCCTTGTGAGTTTTCATTTTTTTCTTATAGTCCCTGCCTGAACAGAATACGGTGTATTCCACTTTGTGAGACTTGAACTCGCCAATGAGGTTTTCCACGAGAGTCTCAAATCCACCGTATTGTGCAGGCACTCCCTGTGTGCCAACTATTGCTACCCTTCTTATTTTTCTCATAGTTTATTTACTTATTAATGTTTCTGATACAATCTAATTGTATTAGCTATCTTTTCTGTCATGATTTCTGAATCATAGAGTTGTGCCCGTTCCAGGGCATTGTGAGTCATCCTTGTGTATGTGTCCTTGTCTGTCAGCATTTCTCTTATTCTTTTTGTTATGTTATCCATTTCGCTTACGTCAATCTTGTATCCGTTCACTCCGTCGTCCACCATTTCAGCCACTCCGCCCACCGTGGGCACTATCACCGGCAGAGCCGCACTCATGGCTTCGAGCACAGTCATGCCGAAGGTCTCTATAACGAGGTTTTTGTCGGAGAGGTTGAGCAGCAGTGATGCCTGGTTATAGAACGGTGTCACGTCGTTTTGGCGGGGATAGATCGTGAGGTTCTTGCCTATAGTCTTGTCAAGGCGGTTTTCGGAGATATATTCGTCGATATTCTCCTGCGAGTCGTTAAGCACGAGTGTGAATCGGTATTCGGGTAATTTCGCCGAAAGCTCGATGAACTCCCTTGTGCCCTTGTATGCCTTCAGTGATGCAAGCATCAGTATATTCTTCTGGTTGTAAGCCCTTTCGGTGTCGGGTTTTAACTTCTCAACGAATGTCTTTGGCAGTGCATTCGGGATGACCCTCACCTTGCTGCGGTCGGCGAGCGACGATGCCTGATATTCCGACACGCAGATAATCTCGTGAGCCAACCGCTGCATCATCCACGAAAGGGTCTTATAGAAGAAGCCTTTCACGAATGCGTTCTCGTGATAGTGATAGACAACCCTCTTGCCCATTATCCTTCCCGCCAATGCAGGACCCACGGGCAGCAAAGTGTTAATATAAAATACCACATCCCGATTGAATATCCATCTTAATGCCAAGAAGAAGGTGTATATCTGCACTGCGGCATATCTCGCCATGGTCACTACGGGATTGGTGGAGAAACGATAGAAACAGGAGTGTTTCTTGAATCCCTGCATTCCAATCAGCCCGTCGAGCACCCCGCCGTTGGAGGTGACCAAATCCACCTTGAATCCTTTGCGCAACAAGCCTTCGAGCACCATCCGGAGAACGATGGGGCTGCCGCTAAAGTCGTTGTAGAGATGGAAACAAACGAGCATTTTAAATGAAGAGTGAAGAATGGTTTAAATGAAGAATATTTTTAAATGAGAAATGAGAGGAGGTCGCTCCATATTAGCATGGATTTTGCTATGTCTCCTTCTGCCTTGCCTTGTTCGCGGAGGGTGAACCTGGCTATAATCTCAATGAGATATGCCTTGTAGTTGTCGGTGTTTATCCATTTGCCCTCGTTGCTGCCGATATATCGGATAATGTCTTGCGAGGTCCAATGACGCTCGAAGATAGCCGTCTGTGTAAAGAAATGATACCTGTCCAACATAGGTGGATAAGTCATCTTGGCATATTCCCAGTCGAAGACAAAAAGCTCGCATTTCTCCACAAACATATTCCATGGGGTAAAGTCGGCATGATAGGCTGAGAATGTGACCTCCTTGCCTTGCCAACGGTTATATATGTCTCTTATAGCTCTCTCCACCACTGATTTGTCCACCTTGGCAGGCAACCATTCAAGGTGCTCTCTTAATGCCTCGATGGTATGGAAATAGTCGCTATACTCAAATCTCAGTTTCTGAATAGTGGCGTTTCTCATGTCTGTAATGAATCGGGTGTGAATATCTTCCCATTCGTGAACGACCTTGGAGTCAAGGGTTTTGGCAGTGCTCTGGACAAAGAGCGTGTAGCCATCAGGAAGATTTCCGCAAAAGAGACATTCGGGGATGTTCTTTATTCCCTTGCTGTTCAGGTCTTTCAGCAGTTGCGCCTCCTTGTCGAACAGGGCGGCAATCTCTTCGTTGTCAGATATTTTGCAATATCCCAATATATGGCTTCCCTTGCTTATCTGCATTGTAATCTTCTGATGCACACTTGGAGTGCCGCAGAAGACGGCAAACTCCAGGTCGTTGGCATTGAAAGCTTTCTCCAACGCCCTTTGCAGTTTGCGGTTCAGACGGCATCGTATGTTTTCGATATGTATTTTCCTTCTCACCAGGGAAATGCGATGGAGTAGGGGAAACCACCTTTTGAGCATTATCCCGTTTCTGCCGCTTGGCTGATATAGCTCCATGGCAGTGCGCAGGTGCCTTGCCGGCATTATCCACACCTTGCCGTCAGCATTGGCGAAACGGTAGAACCGCTGCCCTTCGTCCTTAATGAGAATCCTTTCTGTCACAATTGTAAGAACTCAAGTTTTGGAAGTGGATTTTGAACCACAGAGTTTAAGAGATTAAGAGTATTTATATTATGAAAGAGATTTAATGCCAAGGCATTTGGAGTTCATAGAGGGCTGCGCATGATTTGTTTAAATAAAACCATTATACATTGGGAATTATCACTTCAGAATGATGAGTAAGAATTGAGAATAGCATCCCTGATTTCAATTCCGTGCCTTTCCCACGTTATCCGGCTTGCGGCAGCCTGGGCATTGATACCCATACGTTGCCGCACATCGGGATTGGTCAATCTTATCATTCCATCCTTGATACTGCTTATGACCTCCTCGCGTGATGTCCGTGGAATCATAATGGCATAGTCATCGGTGAAATATCTGGTATATCCCGTAGTGTCGATGCAAATCAACGGCAAGCCCATAGCCATGGCATCAAACGACACCGTGACGGCTCCCTCTTTCAGGGCGGCGTTAATCACGACATCCGACTCCGCCATCCTTTTGCGGTAGTCATCCATCGACACCTTTCCGAGCATGGATATATGATTGTCGAGAGCTTTCGCCTTAATCAATGCCTCAAGTCTCCTTCTGTCAGAGCCTTCGCCCAATATTGTTAAGTGTATTCGGTCATTCTCTCTTATTGCGGCTTCAGTGGCTTCAATGACCAAGTCAAATCCGCGCCAGGCATCCAGTCTTCCTACGGTAATAAACTTCGTGATGTCGCTGTCCTTTCCCACCACCTTATTATATATATAAGGAGTGGAGTCAGCCGCCACGTCGGTAAACAGAACCGCCTTGTCAGCATATTCAGATGGGATGTATTGACGTGTGATTTCGGTCTTGCATAGAATAAGATTGGCGTTGCGGCATCTCTTGCGGAATCCCATGTTCCAATGGGTTAGTGATGCCATACGCCTGCGAATCGACTCCAAGATACGGTTCTTCGTATCGTAGCAGTGTGAAAACTCGGAGGGAATGGTTTCAAGTCCCCCGACAGGTCCCCAGATGAAGAACTGCTTTTGTCCGTACTTGCTCACCTTCCACAGCACGTTTCCATACGTCAGATGATGGAAAATCCGTATGTTGTTTTCCTTCATGGTTCGCTTGACAATACTCTCGGTGCTCAGTTGCCACAGATTATAATAAGTGCGCACTCCTCGCAGTCCTTTCTTCCAGAACCTTGCCCACTTGGGCCAGTCGTAATACAGCCAATGAATGCCGCTGTATTCAGGATGCCGCTCAATCCACGGCTCGATATTATGCCTGTTGCTCTGGCGTGTGAGCACCCACAGCTCGAAGTACTTCGACATCTCCAACACCCAGTGCCACCCCACGCCAATCTCGCTGCCAAGATCAGGTTCGCAGGCGTAGGCGGAGATGAAAATACGCAATCGCTCCGTTGTGGTTCCTTGTGCAGAAATAATGTTCATTTATTGAAGAATTATTTGCTCTTATATTTCCATTTACGTCGTAAGACAAGTAAAGCAGGCAGGAATAGTGAGGTGAGATTACTCAACAGGCTAAATGTTCCCGGAGCCATTGTAGCACTTCTTGTGAAGATGTTCGCTTTCGTGCTCAATGGAGCTACGATTTCCTCAATAGCTTGCCTTTTGGCTTTTATGGAGTCATGGCAGGTCAAGTAATTCCTCAATCCCAAACCAAAAACATATTCTCCAATTCGTTGTAAATTATGTTCCAACTCCTGACTGCATGGAGAAATAGAGGACGTTGACAGTTGATACAACCTCATTCCACACCTGAGGGTAGAATACATGGTTTCAGGTGACTTGTAAGAAGTCATGGTGGTAGAAGTGTTGTTTTTCAGATAATGGATAAACAGAATCGGTTGATACTGTGTCCTTTGGGCTTTATGCACTAACCGATGCACCCAGTCGATATCTTCAATGCGCTCTTTTTCATCGAAGAAGAGATTGTTTTCGACAACAAGAGACCGCAGAAATATAAACTTCCAGGGTGCCCAGGGTATAGAGTTACGCAGTATTTGTTCATCACCGGTCATCACCTCATGATGAGGGAAATTGTGTTGTAAGGTATTGTTCACCTTTCCAGGATGCTCGTATGCACAATCAACAATCAATATATCCAACGCAACAGTCAGAAGATGTTCATATACCTTAGCTATAGAGCCTTGATGAAAATAATCGTCCTGGTCAATAAATATGATGTATTTGCCCTTAGCGATTCTTATTCCGGTATTCCTGCTTCCCCCCTGACGCTTATTGACAGAATGTTTGACAACCCTCATGTTATTATGCTTTGCAGCCTGTTCATCCAACCATCTGCATGTATCGTCCGTACTGCAATCATCAACACATATTACCTCATATATAGAAGGGTCGAGTGGCTGATGCCAAATACTCTCCAGGCAAATGGGCAAGTCGTGCGCCAATCCGTTATATACTGGGATAATGATAGAGAAAAAAGGGTTGCTCATATTTTTTTATACGATTCTTTTGATGTTCTTATAATGCTGATTTTCAAAGACAATTCGCAATATCTCTGTTACTGTAGCCTGCGGCGTACCATCATTCATAATTTTGTAAAACCTGGGCTTGCTGGACAAATAGTCAATCTTTCTGTTGATAGATTCTATCCCTTCCTTGTCCAATTCCTTCTTTCTGGCTAAAATTGTCTCAGTACTGGCAGTAAGCAGAATGTTGTAATCCAAAGAAGGTATAAAACATCTGCCCCACACATACAGGAATTTCACAGGAAGGTAGATACGGCTTCGGCGGCTATCACAAATGATGTCGGTGTAATAGCGGTCGAATATGACAATATTACGCTTGAATAAGAGAGACCTTATTTTAAGTAAACCGCCGAAGAAATAATCGGTGGAATAATATAACAACCTAAGGAATGAACTGATATTTCCCGTTTTTTGTCCTCTATGAGGCAAATGATAGTGATGGTCAACCGTCTTTTTTAAACCAGCAGAATGTGCAACATCGCTAAGGTTTCCATAAAGATTGGGTCTAAAGTGGAATACTCTGATATCACCAAATACGGAACTCAGTTCTTTTATCAAGCAATTGATTACTGTGGTTTTTCCTGAACCGTCAGGTCCAGAAAATCCAATCGATATGCCTTGGACAGACAGTGTGTTATATATTGAATAATACAAATAACGGCAAATCGCAATAAAGGACAGCCAAGGGTGTGTTCTAAACAACAGAACTCTAATACTCAAAACTTTTCTTTTGCCCGATGTTCCAATTCCGATGGAATTTAGATGTTCGTCAATCTCTTTTTTATATAAACTTTCCGCTTCCTTTTTTATCTCAAAATATTTGGCTGGATATGGTACACCAAGAATGGTATTATAGGCATATTTCGCTATATATTCCCAGTCTTTTCTCACATGATATAATAATCCGTTATATTGCTTGCTTTTCAATACTTGGTCAGCAGTAAACAGAATCATATCACGCACATAAATAGAGAATATGAAATCAAAGGAAAGTAGAAATGTCTCTTCGTTTTTGGATGATGTAAATATGATAGAATGCATTTCTCCTCCTTTGTAATACATAAGCACCTGATAACCATGTTCATTTAAAACAGATACCAACAGCTTTCTAATCTTGAAGAAATCATCCCTCTTGATTATTATATCTATATCGCGACTTATTTGCTTAGGAATATTCTGATAATTCCTAAGTATCGCATAATTTGAGGAATCATTAAGCAATTCTATAATTTTTCTAAGTAGATGCTCTTCGGTATTCATATCTATAATTTATTAAACCAACCAGAGTTAGCAATCATTTTTTCTATTAAATAAGAAGGATGACTCCACACACATTCAAATAGAAGAGCTAACCCTTTAATCACTTTTTTTTCTTTAATGTAGAAAATACCATTTCTCAAGCAGTCTGCGGCATGGGAACTTCTTAGAAGTCGTGACAGTTCACTCCTTGATAAAGAGTTGTAGTAGTCGATAAAGGTCAGTTCTTTAATACCTTTGCGACGACGGCGAAGATTGGCCTTCACGTATTCCATCTTGATAATCATGTTGAAATGATTCGAAGATAACCCCTCTGTCTTTCTGTACTGATAAAGAACTTCTGGCAGTACCACAATACATTTGCCCTCTGTATGAAGGTCACTAAGCCGTGTCCACAGCTCCAGATCTTCACAATAATCCCTGTAACGCGGTTTCCCATCGGGATATCCAGTTAAAGCGATTCCTCCTACCCGAATAGCAGCTTCACGATCAAACATAGTTTGTATCGGTAGATAAATCCGTTTGTCTGCCTTTGCTCTTTTCAAGAACAGCTCTTTCGTAGTGTCTCCAATGAACAGGCCACCTTTCATCCTTTTGTTCTTTGCATCTATAAATTGTGACCAAGAACTGACAGCTATCAGGTCGTCATCATTCTGTAAGGTTGTATATTCTTTCTCTATAAGCTGAGGAAGAGGCATGTCGTCGGAATCAACAAAGATGATGTATTTTGTTCGGGCATGTCGTATTGCAAAATTCCTTGCGTATGCTATACCTTGGTTTTCGGCAAGCTGCACTAACTCATATTGGCGGTCGTTCTGTTTGAAAAAGTTTTCTACACGGAAGGTCGAGTTGTCCGTGCTGCAATCATCAACAATTAGCAGGTGGAAGTCCTGCATCGTCTGTGTCATGATGCAAGCCAATGTTTCTTCTATATAATTCTCTGCATTGTACATGCAGATGGCAAGAGTTATTTCAGTCATATCTGTTTTGTTGAAAATACTTTATCCCTGTCATTATCATAAAGCAGCCCCAAATATAGTATATATTGGATATATTTGCCCCGAGCAAAACAAGAAACAATAAAGACTCAATACTGAGAAAACGTTTGATAACGCATGAAAAGATGAGGGCCAAAAATATAATATACGCCAGAAGCCCATATTGGTCATAGATTTTGGTGTCAGTCCTTCGCCACCAATTCTTGTCTTTTTCCATGCTTTTTTTGCCAATCCATGTTTCAAGTTGGGTTACATCTGTTTTTGTAAAGACGTTCATCACAGGAATGACTCTCGTCGCTCCGCTGCCATCGGCGGCCATTGCTTCCTCTGCACTGCCTGTTGACGCAGCTTCTGCCAATGCAACTGCACGGTCCATTTGTTTGAGTTCCAGTATATTTCCCAGAAAGAATAATCCAATCACCATAGGAATAATATATACAGAAGTCTTTCGGGTTATGAAATACAGACTCAGTGCTGCCAATCCGACAAATGCAGTACCACTTCCCATCATTAGCATGCACCAAAAGAAAAGGATTGTCACAATACGGTGTTCCCTGTCAAATAACTCTTTGATTGTAACAGTGTGGCCTATGGTCATTTCCAAACACCGCAAATATCCCAACATGGCAAACGTAAGAATACGTGCAGAGTGACTGGGCTCCAATGTTAAAGCTGGCAGTTTTGTGATTGAGAGAAATGGTTGGTTCTGTAGATTAAGCAGCGGCATATTGCGAAGGCCTACTAATACACATAACTGCTGCCCTATGAGCACTATGCCATAGGCAAGGATTAAGTATTTGAGGACATTAGTGAAATAGTCCAGAGTAAATGTGCCCTTGACGATAAAGCTGAAATAGGTGATGTACGTGATGAGATACATGCCAAGGAATCCCAACGTGGAGAAGCGCATTTCCCCTTTTACTAATGAGAGAATGTAGCATACCGCCCAATATAAAGCTCCGAGGATAAAAGCCTTTGTAATGATTGGCTTCTTGGCAATGAAAATTAGCGGACATATAGCCATGAATCCAATTTTGACAGGACTGAATGGCCCTTGCTCGATGGGTACGAACATGATATTGAACAAGACAAGCATCGTCGTAGCCAACACCTTGTCCGAAAATAATACATTTATCTTTAGTACGTTGAACATCAGGCTTTGTTTTGTTATTACTTACGGAAAAAGCCTCTCAGATAATCCGTCATGTAGTACACTGCCAAATAGCTGTTCCATCCGATTGTTTTCATAATATGGCTGCACCGGCTTTGGTAGTTGTAATGGCGTTCGAAATAAAGCCGGGAAGAAATCCACGTCCTGAAACGTTTTCTGGCATTGCCTTTGGTGCTCTTGATGTGACGGTGTACGGCTTGCAGGTCAGCTACATAATACATGTACATACCAGCCTGCTCTACCTGTTTGGAAAGGATAGCCTCCTCACAATAGAGAAATACATTCTCGTTAAAGAAACCAATGTCCTCAATAAAGTTTATGCGCACCATCAGGCAGCAGCCGCTTACTTTTTTACATACATGCGAAGTTTTAAAATCTCCAATGAAATCGGGAGTCTCTTTTGAAGTACGGTGGAAGACTGCATTCATCCAGTTAAAACTGCTCGTCCAGTTTTTCGGATCCGGCATCATCGGGTTCTGATGCTGCAGGTCAGGAGATGTAATATCAGTAGCAACTACTGCTACATTCAGGCTTTTCTCCATTTCCATGACCATCCGCCTCACATAGTATTTCTGCGGAAACTCCATGTCTGGATTGGCTATCAGCGCATATTCATATCCTTTTCCCGCAGCATAGCGGAGACCTATATTATTGCCTGCATTATATCCGCGGTTTTCTTTTGCCGCGATGAAAGTGCAGCCTTGTTCTGCCGCCAGGCTCTTTGCAGCCAGGGCATCGTCCTCGCGCGAGCAGTTATCCACAATGATGATTTCGAGCGACACTCCCTCCTGACGTTTCAGGTCGGATATGCACTTGCGGCAGTCGGTACTCGAATTGTAGTTCAGAACAATTACTGCTACCTTCATATTTTTTATACTTCTTCCATCCTTGTCATGTCCCAACCGCAGAACTGGATGATGATCTTGTGGAGTCTGGTGCCTTGTCTCATTGCCTCAACTCTCTCTGTCTTGGCATATTGGTTGATTTGCTCCACTGCCTCATCCCATTGTTTTGTGGCGTATTCCTCTGTGTATTTCGCCTTTGAGAGGTATTTGAGTTCAATGATATAGCTGTGCTTGGCCTTGTAGTGTGCCATGTTTGGCATGAGGAAGAGGTCGCAATAGCCATGGTTGAATTCCATTTCGGGGGCTATGAGATAGTAGCTGCAAAGACTTAGGTATGCCATAAAGAACCCTTGGATGTTTCTCTCGCCCTCGATGGAGTCGCGCACTGAGGATAGGAGCTTGTAGCGGTCGCACAGATACTGGAGGGCATCGTACCAATTGCCATGCGCTCCCATTGCTGAATACAGGCTGACTAATTCCATGGTATCTACGCTGCAAACCTCGTCGTAGTTTTCCATAAGGAAGTTGTAGTATTGCAGTCGTACGTTGTTGTTGGGTATGGCAAGGACGAGCTGGAGGTCTGATACTCCCTTGATAGTCAACATTCCGTAATAGAAAAGAAGACTGATGAACTTGTTGGGCTTGATCAGGTCAGACGCAGGGAAGGACAGTTCTATGTTGGATGTAATCTCGCCTTTTTCGGCTATCTGCTTGAGTATTCCTTTGCGGTTGCCGTCCAGTTGGTCAAGACGTATGAGCTGCTTCAGCTTGTTGTAGTCGGTCTTGGTGTTCGGGTCGAGCATAGACTCAGGTGAGGACTTGAACATCATATAGTTGCGCAGGTAGAACAGCACCATGTCGCTATTGAACACACGGTTGCCGTCTTCATGGCATTCCTTGGAGAAACAGTAGTTGTCATACCACGGTTTCATCTCCTCTATCATAGCCTCAATGTCGCAGTTTGCGGGCAAAGAACCTGCTTCCTTGTAATATGTGAACATCGCACGTACGTCCTCAGTGGAGAAGCCGAGCAGCTTGTCGAAATAGAACAGTGTTGATATGTTCCATCCGATATTGAAACCGCTGGTGAGGTCATCCAATGTCACAGGACTGACTCCCGTGAAGAAAATCCGCTCGAATGTACCCTTGAACTTCTTGAATACATCACGGTAGAAACCTTCCGCATGTGTCATCTTGTGATATACCTCCTCTCCCTTCTCGCTAAGCACGACATTGGTGAAGTTGTCATATTCATCAATGATGAGGTACATCGGGATGTGGAGTTCATTGGCTGTTGTGGTAATCTGAATCAGCTTACCTGTATAAGTATTGCATTCAAAAAATGACTTTAGGAAATAATCCGGATAGTCATCAGAATACTTTCTGACAAAGGCATTAAGTGTATAGCAAAGGTACTCATCGAACTTCTTCTCAAGTTCGTCGATAGTGCCTCCTATCCGCGAGAAGTCGAGGTGCATCACTTGGTATCTGCCCATCAGTGGTGTGGGGTGCTTGCCTATCCAGAGCGAACCGAATATCTCCTCAAACTGGTCCTTTTTCGCCTTGTCGTAATAGGTGGCAAGCATACTAAGCAACAGGCTCTTGCCAAAGCGGCGAGGGCGGATGAACATAAGGTAGTTCGGTTGTTGCTCAAGCAGAGGTATATACATGGTCTTGTCAACGTAATAAAGGTTGTCACTCATTACGTACTCGAAATCCGACACCCCGTATGGCAGTCGCTTGACGTTGTTCATATCTATATCCTTTCTTATTAATCGCAATTATGCCGCAAAATTACGAATAAAAATCCGAATTATCAAATATTTGCTGATTTTTCTTATAGATAATACTTATTTGTCCTTGTATATGTTGTACCTGTGAGCCACAAATTTCCAATACAGATAACCTCTTAGTTTAACGGTCGTGTTCCTTAATCTCCACACGGATGCAAGCAGGCGATGGGGGAGGGTTAGGCGCAGGCTGCCTAAGTCATAGCCTGTTATTGTATCACCCAGGAGTGAAATCCTCATGAGTTCAATTATAGTAAGACGCTTCACAAAGGGAATATGGTCGTCAAACTCTGTCTGTTTCGACAATGGGCGTATGTCTATGTCTATTGACGCATTGCCAATACATTTGAACGAGGCTATTGCCCAATCACGCAGTGTCTTGTCGTCAAGTTTGTTCATCGTGTTTATTTGGGCGGCAATAGTCTCGATGGCATCTTGGTTTGCCTGAGTGATTTGGGTATGGCAGAATTGCTCGTTGTTTCCAAATGCTGGTGCAATGATGCCGTTGTCTGTCCTTTGATAGGCAATGGTGGAAGGGTAGGGCGAGGCGGAGTAGTAATGTTCCAGCAATGCTGTTGTCCCTGTGGATAGTTCCTCTGCCTGGAAATATGTAGAATACCTGCCTGCTGATGGAGGAAATACATCACGTCTGACTCCGTAATAGAAGAAATGCAAGTCCTTCGCTCCCTTACGTCTAAGGATATGATTCATCATCAGACGGGATGTTCCCAACCAGCCTACATCTACGGCAGCACATCTTTCTCCGTCGAGCAATCCCTCCTGACGGAAATATTCCACCAACAACTGTTCTTGTTCTTTGGCACGCTGTTGCAAGAGTGGAGTGAAATCGCTATGGAATATCTTATGCAGGAAATCCTCTTGTTCCTTTATGTTATTTGCTTTGGTATAGTTGAACTCTATTCCGTATTTCTCCCGCAATTCCTCACGCGATGTTCCCAAATGAAGTAGTCGCTTGTCTATAGGGTCAATGCGGATGATGGTGTTGTGGTCGCTTGCCGCCAAATAGGCTTTTTCGTCCTCTCCGTGGAGATAGGGCAGGAGGAGCGACCTGCGGGAAACGAAGAGATAGTGCAGTTCAAGTTCTTCAGCTTCTTTTAATAACACTTGTGCCGCCTTCATCAGGACATAACTGTCGCGAGACAGGAAGTAGAGCTTGCGAATGCCCATCCTGCGTGCCTCACGCAACACATAAATGACGTATGGCATATAAGCAGGCACCACGAAATCGGCGGCGAAGGCAGCGAACTCGTTTCCTTCATGCTTTAGACGGTGTTGCCGTGAGAGTTCTGCTAAAGGAGCGGAAGTCTGTGTATATGCTTTTTCCACATTATTATATAATGTATTGATGTGTATGGCACGTATGCCATTCTTCCTTGCCATCTTGATGTCGCTTCTCATGTTGTCGCCGTAGTGAATCCATTCCGTAGGTTGCAAATCCTTTCTCACCACTTTATAAAGAATGCCAGTGTCTTTTCTTGCATTATGTTCGCATGAGACATATATATCATCATTGTCCTCATAACATCCGCAACTTTTTAATGTCTCTCTTAAGAACTTGCTGCTGAGATACATGTCGCTGATGAAGGCGATGTGATAACCTTCGTTTCTTCGTTGCCCAATCAATTTGCATACAGATGGATTAACGATAAGAACATCTTTCTCAGCCTCCTCTTCCGCCTGCATCATCTCCTCTTTGCTTTTCTTCGCAAACGAGAGGAATGCGGAATCTATTTTTTCATATTTATCCTTCAGAGTATTCCCTTTCGTCCGCTTTCGCCATACCACAAAAGCCTCGCGCAAGTCTTTGTCCTGTGGAAATAGCCTTATAGCCAAGGCATGAAATACAGCCTCGGGTTTTCCGCAGCTGCGAAGCAGAGTGGTGTCGAATATGTCGAAGGACGCTAATTTCATGATGATACTTGCTTTTCTACGAGTTTATATCTGAGTGACATAATTTGTAGTTTAACTCGTTGTTACATCCTTTCAAAACTGTCTATCCAAATAGCGGCAATTTTTTCGACGTTGTATCTTTCAACGCTTTTGATTCCAGAGATAGACATACGGTGACGTAACTCTGAATCATCCATAAGTTTCCTTAGTTTCTTTACATATTCTTTTTGGTCAAACGCCTTTACACAGAAACCATTCTCCCCGTCGGTAATAATATCATCCAATGCTGCATAACTTCGATAGGCTATCGGGACACACCCATATTGCTGTGCTTCTACTAAAACCATTCCCCATCCCTCTGCGACAGATGTCATACAGATAACAGATGCTTTAGCGTAGTAATCAGAAGGATTGCAAAATCCTACTATTTCAGCATTCTGTATATTATAACGAGATATTATTTCATTCCAATACTTCCAATCTCCAGAACCCAAAATCTTCAATTGCCAATCAGGATGACTTCTGTTCATTTCCTTCCAAATAAAAAGCATTTTATCAAGTCCTTTCTCATAACCTAATCTTCCTATCCATAACACTATTTTTTCTCTAGAAACCTCCCCATCTTTGAAAGGTATTGGTAACACAGGATTGTTTATGGCAATTAGTTTTTCTGCATCAGCATAGTCCACATATTTCACGAAACTTTCTTTAAATGAGTCTGAAAGTAAGGCGACTTTGTTAGATTTGAGATAAATTTCAGTGTATAGTTGCTTTAATCTTAGATTCACTTCCCTTTTTGTATATATGAGATACTTAAAATAACGTATAAGATCAAGCAACCACTTTATTATATTCTTACCGTTTCTCATCTTTGCAAAGAAGAAATGAGCAAGAACCTTTTCTTCATGTTCTATGTCAAAATGTATGACAGAAATAATTTTAGCTTTGGTATCTAATGCAAAGCATAGGTTATTAAAAGACTCAATCTTAGCGTGTTGGTGTAGTATAATTTGGACTTTCCTCGTCTCGATGACGTGCTGAAAGAATGATAGGTTTTTGTCTGAGAAAACCATATCATTATCGGGTAAAAACATGAATTCAATCCCCTCTACTTCTTTCAAACGGCAAGACGAAGGACAATAACACAAGAAGAACACATTATGACCGCGTCTCTTCCATTCTTTAGCTAAAGTAAGAGAAACCCTTTTATCCCCAAATACATATTGAGGATTCATGTCATAGCTTGTAATCAGGATATTCATATGTATTTCTCTGCATTATAAACTGGGACAATTATGGAGACTAAGTGGTTGTTCATGAATCCTTAAACGTTATTTCCTGCAAAACAGATGCTTTAGCTGCTTTGTGTAATTCTTAATGATATATTTATAGGCGCAGAACCTTTCGTTGATTTTATAGAGCATTGTATTCGCCCTATACGAGTTGTAGATATTATAACCAACATACGAAGACAAGAAATCGAAATGAGAGCTGTCAACAATGTTTGTTTGCACATTGAACCACCTTGACTTATTGTCAAGTGTTTCTTTCACTTCATGCCCGACACCTCCATACTCCTTTATTTTTCTATAGAAACTTTCGTCATAGAATACCGACAGCTCGCTTGACAGCATCGGGAGTGAGACATTGAAAAAGTGAATAATCAAACCACCATAGAAATATTTAAGGCTATCTGCAATCTGACAGTTAAATTCCCCAGGCAATACCCTTATTATATGACCATTTTTCTTGTTTGTCATAAACAGGGCTGGCTGGTCTAACGACGAGCCTTTCTCAAAAGACGAATACTGCCAGGTTTCATACCAGTCGGCGAAAAAAGCACGCATCCGTGGTGTGTCCTTCACATAAATCACGCCGGAGTTGAAGTAAAACTCATCGTCGAATGTCATTTCGCCATAGATTGAGCAAAGCCGGTGGCAGATAAAGTCAAATCCTGACAATTCGCGAAAACGGCGATGGCCGTCTGGCACACAGGCGATTTCAGCTTCTATATTGTCAATTCCCGCAAGGGAGCCGCCCACAACAGTGTCAGCGTCTATGAAAAGCAGGTCTCCGGCGATGAACTGTCTGAAGTTGGTCTTCAGGTAGCGTGAGCGTTGCATGGCATTGTATCCATCAGGAGTATCTACCGCCACCACCTCTGTGACAAGTTCCCTTATGCCTCCACGCTTTCCGGTAAGTGTCGCTTCAGTGCCCTTATCCACAAGCAGGATTACCTTGGCTTCGGGGTTATGCCTTCTGAGTGTGTAGATCGACACCCACGCCTGTTCCAGGTATATGTCCTCGTCGTTGCTTACTATGCAATATACTATCTTGGTCTTCATCGCCATTTATCGTGAATACGACATTACGGATTTTTTTGAGAAGTATTTTTGTTTGAATTTATCAATCTTCCAAGCCATAACTCCCAATGCTTTAAACAAGAAATATGCCCACTTATGAGAACGGATGAAATACAATTTTATAAAGACTCCCCTGTCTTCATCAGACATGTTTTTGGGGAATATCTCTGGTATTAATCTCTTTCTTTCTAAACTAAGAAGGTTTGTAGAACTTATACCTCCGCCGTCAACGAATGATACTGGTTTGGGATAATGAGTGTATGTAGCCCCGTGATATATGACCGCCTCTATAAACCACTTCCAGTCGGACAGGACTTTGTAATTCTCATCATACACGCCAACTGACATGAAAAGCGAACGCTTAATGAAAGATGCCTGATGAGGTATTGTCTTACAAAACAGTTCATACCAATTTAATTTTTTAGTAATATTAATTGGAACGATATGATTGCCTTCTTTTGCCAATTGTAATCC
This sequence comes from Prevotella sp., assembly GCA_022775105.1. Lineage (GTDB taxonomy): Bacteria > Bacteroidota > Bacteroidia > Bacteroidales > Bacteroidaceae > Prevotella. Next base: position 25,261 of record JALFIX010000030.1, read on the forward strand.
ATAAATTATGTCAGTCGTGTATTGTTCTGAAAATACCTTTTTTACAATGTCCTTACAAACAAATATGTCGCCTGAATTCATGAAGTTCAGATACTCGCCTTTGGCTTTTGCAATGCCTTTGTTCATGGCATTGTAGATGCCCTTGTCAGGCTCTGAGCACCAATAGGCGAACTTGTCCTGATGCTGCTCTATGAACTCGCGGCTTCCGTCGGTGGAGCCGCCGTCTATTACGAGCCATTCGTAGTCAGTGAATGTCTGGCTGACAATGCTCTCGTATGTCTTCTTCAGCCCCTCAAGGTTGTTGAGGTTGACTGTGATGATGGATAGTTTCATTCAATTGTCTTTAATATTACCCAACGCCCATTTTTACGACCTCCTTCACGCCCGAGCCCCATCTTTCAATGTATGAGGTACTATAGAGCACATTGGCGATGAGCTTGTTTTCAATTCCAACTGGCGGTGCTCGTCTTTTCTTATCAATATATCTAATTCCTCGTATGTCATAAAATTGAATATCTCAATATCGTCGACAAAATTAAATAAAAAAATCTGTTTTTCCAACGATATATCAAAAATCTCTCAATTTATTTTGCCGAACATGTAGAAATACTCACTTTTCATTCCTTAAACGTTATTCTTTGCAAAACTAATGCCTTAGCTACCTTGTGTATTTCTTTATCAGACATTTGTTTCTTGAATAATTCACAAACATAGTCTTCTCATCATTAGTAAAGCCAAACACATATACCGCCCCGACCGTGGAAATTGCACTCACTGTGCATACAGCCAACAAACGCATAAATCCGCTTGGCATCGCTAACATCACGAGTAGGGGAGGGATTGCTGATACTGCACTCACTATTGCTGATTTTATATATACCTCGCGAATAAAACTCCTTCCGCTCATCTTAATCAGATCCTTAACGAGATAGAGCCGAAGGAACATCAGCACAAGATATACTCCGAAATATATGTAATAAGAGTATAGAGGATTGGCACCAAATCTAAAAGCTATGTATGTGAGAGGGAAGTTGCTCACCTCCACAATGCCAACTATTATCATATATCGCTTGATATTGCCAGTGGCATGTAGCGCAGTTATCAATGTGCCCGAAAACATGTTTATAGCCGTGATATATAATGTCCATCTTACAAAAGAAACAGTGTATTCAGGAACCTCAATAAGCCATAAATTCAGAATGTACTCTGTTTCGAGACAGATGGGAATCAGAAAGAACAAGCAAAGGAAGAACGAGAACTTGGCTCCTCTGAATACTAACTTGTGCATCTCCGCCAATTCTCCGGCGGCATAACTCTTGGTTATCTGTGGAGAAAGGGCTACCATAAAATTGGATATGAACTGACTTACGGCATTATTTACCTGGACGGCAATTCCTCTTGCCGCATTCAATGTCACTCCAAAGAATATGTTGATGAGCAGATTCACCCCACTGCCATTGAGCTGGTAGGCACCCTGCGCCAGAAAGTTCCAACCGGCGAATCCTGTCATCTGTCGCAGTAATGGCTTGTCGTAAATGAACTGGTAATGGGCTTCCTTAAAGTTCCTGTTGCAATATAATCCGTAGATTAACCGGATTGACAGCGAGAGCAGAAACAAGAGTAAGGCATAAGTCTTTAATTTGTCAAACGGGGAGATGTAAAGTGTATATACAATTGCGAGCTTCATCACTATCTCAAAAATGCCGATATAGGCGAATGTGGTCATTTTCTCGTGTGATATTATGCTGGCGTTGTATGGAACACTAATAAGCCCCATTATGTATGTCGCTATGGATAGCTGATATACAAAATTGGCGGATTCCATCCTGTCTGCGGGTATATTGACTTCGCTGTTAAGAAACCATAGTCCTATAGTTTCTCCAATCAACAGCACCACAATCGACAGGGTGAACATCACGTTGAGCGATGTGGAGAACACTCGTTTTAGCTTCTCCGTATCGCCTTTTCCCAACTCAAAGGTCAGAAAACGGGAAATGGAGTTGGTGAGCGAGCTTGACATTATACTGAACATAGCTACAAACCCACCAACTACATTGTAAATACCATAATTGCTTATCCCAAGCGAATCAAGAATGATTCGACTGGTAAACAGCGAAATCACCATTGAACAAAACATCCTGATGTAGAGTGCAATGGTGTTTCTTGCTATTCGCCTGTTATTCGCTTGGGTCTCTTGTGCCATTAATCAACATTAAATACTATTCAGACAATGGAGTGACCACCGCATCTTCTTTGGGATAGGCATACCAGTTGCCGTACTCTGAATTGTTGAAGTTCACACCCCATAGTCCGATGAGGGGATAGGCGGTGTGTATGTTTTTTCTCTCTTTGGGCCATTTCCAGTCGCCTGCCATGCATAGTGCTTGAGGCGATTTCTGGTTGTTAAGGAGGTCTGTCATCGAGAACTCACGGTCCAGTGTGCCGTCTTCGTTATATACCTTCAGTGAGAAATTCATACGTTGTGTTTCCATTGTTGCGTTTTCTGGCCAATCTATGCTGTTCAGGGTGACAGCTTTTTTTGTGGCTTTGGTCGAAGTCGTATTTACCATTGTTTTCGTATCTACACCGAACAGGTCGTGTACCTCACCGAGCAAAGTGCCGTTGTAATAAACCTCCGTCTTGCGCTTGGCACCGGTAGCCAACAATTTCACCTCTTCCGTGTGGGTTGAGGTGTTGGGAGTCACCTTCAGAACGACATCGTTGAAATCGAAGTCGTTGTCCATACCGGCATTCTCGAAAGCCAATGTCCACGACTGGAGCTGGGGTTTAGTGGGTGGGGTGATGTATTCGGGATGTTTATCAATGACATCCTTGTTCCATTTGCTGTTTTCTGTACTTTCGGTAAAATACGGTATGTACGGCTCTCCCTTTGAATTGGAGAGGGCAAAGGTTACGTCGTTGCAGTCGTAGTCACCACCTCCAAGATCGTCATCCAGGCCCATGAATGTGAAGTTGTCATAGATAGCTATGGCACTTCGGAAGTTGTTGCTTCCTGTGTTCATGTTTGCACAAGAATAGTTGGCACTGTATTGTGGCATATTACTTTCGCTCACGCCCAGATTCTTAAGAATTGTCTTCTGGGCGGAACTTAACGCACCATTGGTTCTCAGGTAAAATCCGAATTCCATGCCTTTGGGTATGGACAGCTTGAATGTGATGCCTCGGATAGCTGTCACCCTGTCGCCATAGTATTCGTTAACATTCAGCGTGTTCCATGCGTCATCGCCCTTGCGAACCGAGTTTGCGGGTGATTGGGTCGGCTTTGCGGGGTCGTCCCTGTAATCGAAATTGGCATCGTACCATTCAGGCTTGTTATCTAACTGGTACTGCACCTTGGCTTTCCCATTGTAATAGTCGAGTGTCAACACTTCCGCTATGTCCTGGAATACGATGTCGTTGTAAGTTTCTTTTGAATGGTAATAATAGCCTAATGTACGCGCTCCAGTCTGTCCTGTGTGTCCGTAAAGGAAAGAGATAACAATGTCGTTGTTTGACAATAATTCTCCACCTTCAAGGAGTTTGTTGGTCTTGATCTCGTAGTCAATAAGGGTGGACAGGTTGTCTTTGGAATTCTTGGACTCCACCAAGGCTGTCTTTACATCCCCCCATCCCCACGGGCCGAAATTCAGATAACCGCAGTCTTCGAGAATGCTCTTGCCGTAGAGCGAGGAGGCGGTGGCAGCGCGTGTGCTCGCTCTTTGTGGGGCTGGAGCAGCTCCACGTGTAGCCGACTCCGACTGGAAATTAACATCTATTACCTTGGCATTGTAGCCCGTAAGGTTTATCTGTCGGTATTGTTTGGGCGACACGCCATCGTCATACACTAATCCGAAGCTGTTGCCGATGCCTTGGGGAACATCAAGGAACATTACGCCGCTTCCCTTAAGGTGCTTCTGGCCAAGAATGGTCACGTTTTCGTTCATTATTGTCTGGGCGGTGATGTCGGCTTCATCATCAATGGAAATGTCCAACTGTACAGTTTCGGAGGTCATCCATGTCTGTTTTGGATCCACGCTCTTCAGCGGCCATTCGCTGTTTTCACCGTTCTCACTTCCCGCCAATCCAAGGTCTTCGCTGCAGGCGGAAAAAGCCATTGCAAAGACAAATGTTATCCACAATGCGGGATTTAGTTTTTGCATAAACGTTTTCATAATAGTATAATTTTTTAAGTTAATAAATAATCGTTAATAATCCACACAGTTGCTCGTTACGGGTGAGCCATACCAGCTCCAATAGTTCACTTTGGTAGCATCCTTTGCCCAAGATTGGAATATATTGTATGCTGAAAAAATGTGCTTTCCTTCCAATGGCCATTTCCATTCGCCAGCCACGAGCAGCGCCTCTGGCATCTTGCCGGGGGTGTCCGCCAGAGTTATCATGTCAGTGCAATCCTCGCACGTTCCGCGCTGTATCTCAATGTAGAACCTTCCGGCATCTGTGGCTACATTGTAGTCCTTGGGCCATCTTACGCAGTCCACCTGAACGAAAGGAGCAGAGGCTATGAACATGTTAGTGTTGATGATGTCGGTATGCTGACCGCCCAACAGTTCATGAATCTCTCCCAAGTTCTGGTCACCATCCGGACCGTCATAGTGTAGATACATTCGTGACGTGCTGCCTGCCGCCATTACAGTGACGCAGCAAAGCTCGTTCTTCGTGTCGGGAACAATCTTGATGACGGCATCGTTGAAGTCGAAGTCGGCATCGCGTGCCACATCCTCGTAGGCAATGGTCCAGGGCATCACTTCGTCATATTCGGCAATGGGTTGCAAATCCGGCTCTACCACTCCGGGCTTGTATATGTCCATCTTTACAGTCACACCAAATATTACGTCGTTGCAGTCCAGGTCGCTTCCGGTAATGTCGTTTTCCATACCCATCCACATCACGTGCTCGTGGTCGTCTATGAAACTGCGGAAATTACCGTTTTCGTAAGTCACGTTCATCCTTTCCGCCGAAAAGCTGGTGCCCATGAAGTTGTCCCGGGTGGTGTAGGGTCGCACGCCATACCTCATCAGACGGTCATACTGGTCGGGGCGTGGGGTCACGTCCCATCTGTCATAGAATCCTACGCGCATCCCCTTGGGCACGTCAACCTTAAAGGTAATGCCTCGCAGGGCTGTTATTCCCTTGCCATATCGTTTGTAGGCAGCCACGCTGCAATAGGCATCATCGTTGGCACGCAGTCCCCATGTGGGGTTTGAACTCCATGTGTCTTTCATGTCGAAGTTGGCGTCATACCAATGATTGGCAGTCACCCCATATTTCTCCGCCGTGGTCTCATTCACTTGATACTGCACCTTTGCCAACCCGTCGATATAGTCATAGGCCTCTGTCTCTGCTATATCTACATATTGTATGTCCTCGTATGTTCCTGGCGAGTGGTAATAGTAGCCCAGTACGTGTGGCGTAGTGGACAGGCAGCTTCCCGCCACCCAGGTGATGTGGAACGGACCGTTCGATTCCAGTTCGTAATCGACATTCAGACCGTGTTCCGTCTTTGCGTTCACGCTTTCCTGACTCATCATGTTCATCATGCTGTGCCAGTCGTCCATTTGCTCTTGATTGAACTGGTAGTATTCGGCATCTTCATGTGCGCTCTTTCCGTAGAGTGTGGTGGGAGTGTAGTTGGTCGTAGCGCGTGTGACAGTGGCATGGAGGCTCACGTTAGCCGTCTCTTCTGTCTTGCCTGTAAGTATGATCTTTTGCGACTCATACATGGTCTTATTTATAGCTACGAGGCATATTTTATTGCCTTTGCCTTGTGGTACAGTCAGGATTGCAGTGCCGCTTCCTTCCACTGTTGCCATGTCGTATAGCATACCGCCAAACTCCTCGGACATCGCCCACAGCGTTGTCTTGTCTTCTGCTTTCACATCTACCTTCAGCGTCACCGTGGTTTTCCACCATTGCAGTGAACTCACGTCGCCCCCAAGGTCTCTCTTGAAGGAGGCCTCCAAGCGCTGGTATTGCGTATAGCCTTCATCAGTGGAACAGGCTGCCAACATCAGTGAGGCAGCTATCGTCCATACTGTCATTTGTCTGAAACACCTTTTTTCCATAATCATTCTGTTATCTTTTTTACAATCACCTTACCGTTTTCCATTTTCCATGGCTTTTTGCCTTCCATGGCATCCATCACATCTTTCAGATATTCGGCTTGTGGAGTTGAGCCTGCCTTTTTCAGGTATTTGCGGGCGTCAGTAAAACGCTTTGTCTCCACGCATCCGCAAGCTGCATTGAGGTTGGCAGTCTTGTCCTCAGGATACTGTCGGGCTGCTATCAGCAGGGCGTCAAGCCAGCCGTCGCAGCCTTCCTCGTAACTCTGCGCCACGAGATACATCTCCTCGGTGCTCAGTGCCTCGGGATGGGTGTAGATAAGGCGGCGGGCCTCTTTCACCGGATAGTGTCTCACTACATATTCTATTATATAGTCGGTGTGGCGCAGTCCGGGATATACATGTCGCAAAAGCCAGTTGTATGGTCTGCCGCCATCTACTTTCTTTAGCATCGCCTCTTTTTCGTCGAGGTCCATTTCAAGGTCTATCACGTCGAGCAGTTCCTTGCGGCTGTCTGTCACGTATTGTGGCATAACGGGTGTCTCCACGATGCCTTCCCGTTCGTACCAAACATTTCCCTTCACCCGGCGGCTCTCGCCATTTGTTTCTATAAACGTGCGGAGGTTGTCCCAGTCCTCGGGGGTGTAGTGTGTCTGCACTATGGATTCGGCGATGCCAAACTTCCGGCATACGTGTGACTTCAGTGCCTGGGTGCGGCCTTTGGCAAGGCGGGTGTTGTTGGAGTAGGGGCTTTCGGGCGAGGCATAGCCGTGAAGCACAACACGTTGCACCTTGAATGACTTGTCAAACAGTGCATTCTCTATTGTTTTGTTCAAACGCTGAAGCTCTTCGGGATTGCGGCGATAACGTGGGTAGATGACTGTCTCGTTGACGGGGAAGTCAAGAAACGCGCGCCCTTGGATGGTGCGGATCTTGGTGTCCTCGGGGTCAGGCAGCTTGAATGGCAGCGTGGGCACTGTGCGCAGACGGGTGTCATAGACTATAGGAGCAACGGGTGTTATGGGCAATTCCTTTCTGCCCAAAAGAGCTATGGTTACACCTATTTTTATATTTGTGCGCATGTCGAGCGGCGAGCCTGTCTTTACGCCGTTGAAGTGGTCGTTGAATATGGTATGGCTCAGTTCCATACCCAACTTCAGCCTGTCGCTTAACTTATAGGTGATGTCAAGACCTGCCCTTGCAGCGGGCACGACCCTACTCTTGGTGGAGTATGCCACGGAATAGGACAATGGCGTTTGCATGGGGAATCCGAAGGTATATTCCAATCCTACGCCCGCAAATGCCTTCAGGTTCAGAGCCTTGCCCCTGTGCCCTGAAGTACGCAAGGCGTCGGTGATGTCAAAGGTGGCGTCGCCAAACAGTCCCAAACTGCTCCATCCCCAAGTGTCGGGCGACTCGCACTCCTGCACGTTGCGGCTCTTGTTGTAGTTGTATCTCAATGCTGCGCGCCATCCCCATAAGGCGTTGAACTCCTCGCCGACACCAATGAAAAGTCCGCCAGACCATGGATAGGACGAGAACTCCGACATCGGGAGATTCTCGTTGGCTGACTTGTTGATGCCGCCATAAACCTGGAGGTATAGGCTATCCCTGCCTTTGATATTGCGGTCAGCCTTGGCTGTGCCGGCATACGCAATATGACTGTAGGCAAGCAAGGTAACACAGAGGCAGCAGCAAAGATATAAAAAATGTCGTTTCATAATTTAGTATTTGTAATTGTAGTAATATCCGTATCTATATCCGTAATGTCCTGCCGGTTTCACGGCGTTGAGCACGATAGACAGGTTCTTGTACTTGCCGCTCTCCACATGCGAGTCGAGCAATGCCACCTGACGGCATTGGAACAGACCTGCCCTCACGATGTAGAGCGTGCGGTCAGCGTGATGTCCAAGGATTGAGGCATCCGCCAACGTCTCGGTCATCGGACAGTCGATGATGATAAAGTCATAAAGTGGGCGCATTGCCTCTATCAACTGCTGCATACGTGGGCTTGACAGCAACTCGGTCGGGTTGGGAGGTGTTGTGCCCACGGGAACAATGCTTAGCGACGGATAGTCGCCATGGCTGTAGATGACTTGGTCAATGGATTCAACCTTCTCGCCAAGGTAGTCCGCCAGTCCCATCTGCATGTTGCCGAAAGTGCGGGTGGCGGTGGCTCGGCGAATGTCGCCGTCGATGAACAACACCCGCCTATGCTTGATGGCGAGGGTGAGGGCAAGGTTCATGCTTATGAACGTCTTGCCTGAACCGGGGAACATCGAGGTGACAAGATACACGTTCTTATGCTGACGTGTGTCGGACATGAACTCAAGGTTGGAGCGAAGGATGCGGAACGCCTCGTTTATGGCATTCTGATTGTCGTGTTGTACCACCAACGGCGTCGGCTCGTATATCCTCTTCTTCCTGCTCTCAAACAATTCACGAAGTCTCTTGCGCTTCTTCTCTTCTCCATAAAATGGAATCTCACCCACAATGGGTATCTGCGTCCTGCTTTCAATATCCATCTTGCCGCGCACCGAGGTGTTGAGGCTCTCCTTGACAAACAGTACTACCGCCGGCAAGAGCAGTCCTATGAGCAGTGCTGCCAATATGATGCTTTTCTTGTTGGGGAACGTGGGGAATGAACTGCCATGTGGCATGTCTATTATCTGTGTCGGCACAGGTGTGTAGGTCATGCTTATCTCGTTTTCCTCCTTCTTCTGAAGCAGGTAGAGATAGAGGCTCTCCTTCACCTTCTGGTCGCGCTCCACTGCCAACAGACGCTTTGCCTGGTCGGGACTCGCCACCACCTTCTCTTTCACGTCGGCATTAAATCCCTCCATCGTGCCTATCTGTATCTGCAACGTCTTGAGATAGTTGCTCACCGTTGCTATGATGTTCTGGCGTATCTCGTCGAGCCGCTCTTCCTGGCGTATGATTATCGGGTTTTGGGTGGATGTGCCTTCGAGGCTGTTCTTCAGTTTCAGCAGCAGGGCATTGTATTGGGCAATCTGCTCGCCCGCCTCGCCGCTTTCTAATCCTGTGTGTGAGGGCAACAGCTTGTAGCGCGACTTTGAGTCCTTCAGCATGTCGAGGATATACTGTGCCATGTGCATCTGGTTGCTCAGCTTCAGTATCTCCGCTTCCGACTCGGTCTGTTGCTGCAGGTAGAGGTCGCTCACCTGTTCGAGGTTGGTTATCTGGTGGCGTGCCTTGAATGTCGAGATGCTGTCATCCACATGGCTCAGTTCCTTGTCAATCAGTAGCAGACGGTCGTCGATGAATCTTGCTGTATTGTCTGCCATCTCCCTCTTCTCCTCAAGCCATCGCTCGTTATATACCTTTATGATTGTGTTGAGCACTTTCTCAGCTCTCTCCGGCGACACGTCCTGGTATTTCAGGTTGATGATGGTTGACTGCTCGTCGTCGAGGCTCACGCTGAGTGCTCCCTGTAGAGACTGTGCCGCACGTTTTGCCTTGTCCCTGTCTGTTATGCTGTCGAGACGGCAGGCAACATCCGTCAGCAGAGCCAACGACTTGTATTGCCTCAGCACGTTGGGCACGTTGGTCTGCTGCTGCACAAGGGCCATGTTGTTGAAGTCGTTGCCGCTCGCCGACTGTGCCACTGTTCCGCGGCTTGTCTCCAACTTCACCATCACCGCTGCCTCGCGGGTATATACGTCGGCAGTGGTCGAGAGATAATAGGTTGCCATAAAAAGCGCAACTGCCACCGAGGCTGCAAACCATCTGTAATGGCTGCGGCATAAAATCCAGAAATCCTGAATTGACATGAAGTCTTCTATCTGTATTCTTGATTGGGTCTCACTCATTATGGTATCCTATTTGAAAAATGCAATTAATGATGTAATAAACGTCGCAATAGACATCCATATATATGGGGTGTGGAACGTATTGCCCATTTCGGTGGATTCGCGTTTTTTCTTGTTGTTGGGAACTACATACACCAAGTCGTTCTGCTGAAGGTAGTATGCCGGGGAGAGAAGTGCCTGCTGCATATTTGTCATGTCGATATAATGCACCTCGTTCACTCCGTCAACATTCCTGTTCACCATCACTGCACGGCGGTTGCCGTTGATGGTCATGTCGCCGGCGCGCGATATTGCGTCAACTATGGTGAAGTGGTCTTTTGTTATTGGCACGTTGCCTGGTTTGCCTACCTCGCCGAGAACGTTCACGCTGAGATTCACATACTCCACGGTGACGATAGGCTCGCTCACTAATTCGCGCTCCACGAGCCGTCCCTTGATATAGGACGCCACCTCGCCTCGCGTCATGCCTTCCACGCGTATCTTGCCAAGCAGCGGGAAGTCTATCGTGCCCTGCTCATCCACTGTGTAGGCAAGCAACATGCCATTGCCGCCAGATACGCCCCCGGCTGTGGTCTCTGGCTTCACGTCAGCTCCAAGAGCGCTGTTGCCGCTTGTCTTGGCAGTGAGAGTGAACTGCTGTTCGAGCAGTGGGTTGCTGCTGTTTACTATGATGTTAATCTTGTCTTCAGGACGAAGTCTGAATTGCTGCTCCGTCTGCAATGCCATGCCGTTGAGTGCGGCGGCATCCTGGAAATAAGCAATGTCCTTGGGTGTGGAGCATGAATAGAGCAATGCTGCCATTAGGCAGAGCATTCCGCGTCTGAAGATTTTGCTTGTTATTTCTTCTGTCATTATTATTTGTCTTTTATTCTTTACTAAACAGAATTGATGGGCCTGATGAATGCGGTGGGAATATATGCCGTGGCTATGAGGCACAGCCCCTCGATTTCCACAACAACTCTCTGTTCGCTTGCCACTCGCGCCACCTTGCCTTCCACGCCCTTGAAGTCTCCGTCAATCACTCGCACTGTCTCTCCGCTCTTGTATCTGCACGGTCTGTCGCCCACAACGATGGTGTGCTCGTTGTCGATACTTGTTACGAGGATGAAGTTCATCATTCTTCTGTATTCAATGGTCAGTGGAGGGTTTTTGCCGTATTCGTCGGTCTTGAAGTGGTCATAGTAATAGCTTATATAATCATTTATCTTGGCATCTTTCATCAGGGTCTCCATAATCTCTTCAGTTGTATATACGAAGATGAAGTTTGGCAACAGAGGTTCCAATATGCGCCGCTTCTTTCCTTTGACAAGTTTCATCACGTGGTGTTTGGGATAATGGTATTCCACGGATTTGCTGTCGAATATGTCTGCGGCTTTCTGCGCCCTGCCGTATGAGGCTCTCAGTACATACCATTTCTTGTTTGGGTCTGGGGCAAACCTTACCGACACCCCATCACCTGTAATATTGGCTTTGAGGGGGGCGCTGGAGGTAAGTCCAGGGCATGGAGATTCTGTCCCGTCTCGTCGGGCGTTCACATCAGACAATGTGCCCATAATAGGATATTTTTAGACTACGTAAACAGGGCGTTTGTGCTGTTGTCAATAGTCTTGTTATATCAAAGTAATCTCGCCATACTATTTATAATAAGCAGGCAAGATGTAATAGTTGGGTGCAAAAGTACAAATAAAATATTAAAACCCCTTATCAAAATAGAAAAAGATTACATTACCCCTCCCGATTTAACTTTGTTTAACCAGTGTTATGCGTTTAGGCAACTATTATGCTGGTAAAATTATAAACACAGAGATACAGAGTCACAGAGCTTTTTTCTGTTTCTTTAAAAAACTTAGAAATTGAACTCCGTGCCTCTGTGACTCTGTGTTTTTATTTCTGCTTAATTCTTCTTCACCTTGACAATCTTTGTGGGTTCCTGCTCCTTGTTGCGGCGGTTGACCACAGTGACTACCGCCTGGGCGAGGTTGATGAATGCCTGGCCGGTGGCGGTGTCGATATTACATGCTGCGGGTTCTCCTTCGTCGCCGCTCTCGCAGATGCTCTGCACGAGGGGAATCTGGGCGAGCAGCGGTGTCTGCATCTCCTCGGCAAGTCGCTTGCAGCCTTCCTTGCCAAAGATATAGTACTTGTTTTCGGGCAGTTCGGCTGGAGTGAACCATGCCATGTTCTCTACAAGACCGAGGATTGGTACATTCACCTTCTCATTGCGATACATGTCGATACCCTTGCGGGCATCTGCCAAAGCCACGTTTTGCGGAGTACTTACGATAACGGCTCCCGTGATGGCAAGTGTCTGAAGCAGAGTGAGATGTATGTCGCTTGTGCCGGGAGGAGTGTCGAGGATGAAGTAGTCGAGTTCGCCCCAGTCGGCATCGGCTATCAATTGTTTGAGGGCATTCGAAGCCATACCGCCACGCCACAGAGTGGCTGTCTCGGGATTTACGAAGAAACCGATACTCAGCAGTTTCACTCCGTATTTCTCGATAGGCTCGATCAGCTGTCTGCCGTCTTTCTCCACGGCATACGGGCGGGCATCCTCCACGCGGAACATCTTAGGCATCGACGGCCCGAAGATGTCGGCATCAAGCAGTCCAACCTTATATCCAAGGCGTGCGAGCGATATTGCGAGATTGGATGCAACTGTGCTCTTGCCCACGCCTCCCTTGCCTGAGCTTACGGCGATGATGTTCTTCACCTCGGGCAGAAGCTTGCCCACTTCGGGGCGAGGTTTCGACTTGAACTCGGTGACTATCTCCACTTCCACATCTTTGGATATGTGGTAGTGGATGGCTGCCTCGGCTGCCTTCACGGTAGATTTAAGGAACGGGTCGGTGTCGCGTGGAAACTCCAGCACCACCTTCACCTTCATTCCGTTGATACTCGGAGTGTCGGCAACCATACCGCTCTCAACGAGGTTCTTCTTTGTTCCCGCATACGTCACCGTGGCGAGTGCGTCGAGAATCAGCTTAGGGTATAATGTCATGATTTATCTTCATTTAATCAGTTCTATCGAACGTTTGAGGAACTTGTCGAGAGCTGCTCCCTTGAGCATTCCGTTCTGCAGCAGGGCGAGGTCGATGAGCTGGTGAACTATGCTGTTGTCCTTGGCATAGTTGGCAAACAACTCGCGCTTCTTGTTCTTCTCGTCCTCAATGGCCTTCTCGGTGTTCTTCACGTCGTCCTTCTCCTCTTGGGTGATTTCCTCAGGCTTCTTCTTGTCCTGCGACTGGTGGAGGGCGGCGAGACGAGCCTCCTGACCCTTAATCTCACCCTCGATGGGCTTCAGAGCCTCGGCAGTGCTGCTCTCGCAATCGTCGAGCACCTTCTTGATTAGCGGATGGTCGGAGTTGAGCACGAGGTTGTATGAGTCAGGCATCTGGGCATAGAAACTCATGCCAGCCTGCAGACGGCTCATGTCCTTCATTCGGCGCATATATTCGCTCTGGGTGATGATTACAGGCTGTGCCTGCTCGCCCATAGGCTCAACGTCAACGTAAATCTCAGCCTTCTCCAACTTCGGCAACTGTGTGGTGAATACAGTCGAGAGATGCTCCTTCTTGTCAGCCTCCAGACTTTCCTTCTTGGCATCCTCCTTCACGATGATGCGCTCGATGATGTCGCTGTCAACGCGGGTGAAATGGCTCTTCTCTAACTTCTGCTCCAGCATCGATGCTGTGGGCACGTCGAGTTCACCGTCCATGAGCAGCACGCTGTATCCCTTAGCCTTTGCAGTCTCGATATAGCTGTACTGCTCCTCCTTGTTAGTGGAATACAAATATACGAGGTTGCCGTCCTTGTCGGTTTGGTTGTCCTTGATGAGTGTGCGGTATTCATCGAATGTAAAGTACTTGCCCTCAGTGTCTTTCATCAGAGCGAAGTCCTTGGCGCGGTCGTAGAACGATTCCTCGCTGAGCATACCGTAGTTGATGAAAATCTTAAGGTCGTCCCATTTCTCCTCGAATCCCTTGCGGTCTTCCTTGAAGATGCTCTGCAGACGGTCGCTCACCTTCTTGGTGATATATGTGGCGATCTTCTTCACGTCGCGGTCGCTTTGCAGGTATGAACGGCTCACGTTCAGAGGGATGTCCGGTGAGTCGATTACTCCGTGGAGCAGTGTGAGGAAGTCGGGCACGATGCCTTCCACCTGGTCGGTCACGAACACCTGGTTGCAGTAGAGCTGGATCTTGTTGCGCTGCAGTTCGATGTTCGACTTTATGCGGGGGAAGTAGAGGATACCCGTGAGGTTGAACGGATAGTCAACGTTGAGGTGAATCCAGAACAGAGGCTCGTCCTGCATGGGGTAGAGGGTGCGGTAGAACGACTTGTAGTCCTCGTCCTTCAGTGTGCTTGGAGTCTTTGTCCACAGCGGCTCCACATTATTTATAATATTGTCCTCGTCGGTCTCCACGCTCTTGCCGTCCTTCCATTCGGTCTTCTTGCCGAATGCCACCGGCACTGCCATAAACTTGCAGTACTTGTTGAGCAAGCCCTGAATAGTGTTCTTCTCAAGGAATTCCTTGCAGTCGTCGTCGATGTGCAGCACTATGTCCGTACCGCGGCTCTCTCTCTCGGCATCGTCGATTTCGTATGCCGGCGAACCGTCGCAGCTCCATTTCACTGCCTTGGCTCCTTCGCGATAGCTCTTAGTGATGATATCCACCTTCTTGCTCACCATGAATGATGAGTAGAAGCCAAGTCCGAAGTGTCCGATGATATTGTTGGCGTTGTCCTTATATTTCTCCAAGAAGTCGTTCACGCCGGAGAATGCTATCTGGTTGATATACTTGTCGATTTCCTCCTCGGTCATACCGATACCGCGGTCGCTGATGGTGAGTGTGCCTTCCTTCTCGTCGAGGCTAACGCGCACTGTCAGGTCGCCAAGTTCGCCTTTGAAGTCACCTCTTTCGGCGAGTGTTTTCATTTTCTGCGAAGCATCGACAGCGTTTGACACCATCTCGCGCAGGAATATCTCATGGTCAGAATACAAGAACTTTTTGATGACGGGGAAAATGTTCTCGGTTGTAACCCCGATGTTACCTTTTTGCATATCTATTCTTTTTTTATTTATGTTTTCTGTCATTATATAAAGCAAATGTTATGCCAATAAGTCACTTCAGGCATCACATAAAGATATTTCTGCCATTTTGTCAGACAATACTCAGTTTCTATTAGTAACAACCATACAACTATAAAAAAGCGACCTTATAGTTGGTTTTTAGAATATTCCCAACTGTAAGGTCGTTTTTATTCAACTAAGCAATGTTCTTATTTACTATTAACCACTTTCTTGCCGTTAATGATATAAACACCATTAGGAAGGGTGGAGAGAGTTGACTCACCTTGGCCTACCTTACGTCCGGAAGTAGTATAGATATCGGATGCAGACGAGGCAGGAGAGGAGGGGACTGTGGGCTGCGAGATGGCAGTCGGGATGTTGTTTAAGTCGCTTGATGTCAGGAATATCCAGCGCTGCTTCTCGGCTGTATCGGCGATGTTGAATGTAGTTGCTACGGTGACACCGTTGGAATTGGCCTGAAGACAACGGGGAGTCCAGTTGCTCTCGGGATGAATGAGCCAGTAGCCACGGTAAACCGGACCGTTGAGAACCATCTGCACATCCTTGCGTCCGCGCATCAGCTGGAAGTCCTCAAAAGAACCGGGAGAGGCAGTGCTTGCCATCTTGATGCCGTTGATGCCGCTCTTGGTATAACTGATATACTCGCCGGTGGCGGCATTCTGAATCTGATAATACTGGTTCTCGGGAGTGAAGGTGACAGTCCATGCCGCACTGTCGTTGGCAGCAACCTCCGCAGTAGTCATCTCGCGCCATGTCAAGTTGCCCTCCGGTGTGGGAATGAGATACGAACTGAGCAGACCGCGGTCTTTCGACTCGTTCTTGATGTAGTATTTCTCATTGTTCTCGTGGGCGAAGGCATAGTAGGGACGTGAGAAACTTGATGATGTATGCTGCAAGCCGTCTTCGCCTAAAGCCTGGATAATCAGACTGTTGCCGATATACAGAAGTTCCTCGCCTGTGTCCTCATGCGCTCCGTTGATGCCGTAGGGCCACATGTGCTGGTAGTCGCCGTTGAGCTTTGCCGACGGACTGTTGTCGAGGAATCTCACCACCTCAGTCACCCTCTCGCCGAGCCATGCCCCTGTGCCATAGCCCTCGTTGTTATACGATGCACGCAGGTTATGACGGCTCCATTCAGTGTCAGCCCAAGGTATGACGCCAGTGCCGTGCAGCAGTTCGTGCAGGATAGTGCCGGTGCGCTGATATGAGGCATTGGCTCCCACCCTTATCCATCCGCCGTAAGAGCAGTCGGCAGTGGGCACACCATCCACAAATCCCACGCTCGTGTGGAATCCCGTGATGGAAGTGAGGTTGTTCCAATATCCCACGGCATCCTTCACTGCATTAGTGATTCGCTCCTTCACTTCGGCAGAACCACCGTCGCGTATGTCGTAAGTGATTGTACCCTTGGGGATTGTGTAGAATTTGATGACTTCGCCGTAAGCCACTTCCCCCTCCTTGTCGATGGCATAGCCACGCATATAGTAGAGAGTTCCCGGCTTCAGTCCTTCAATACAGAAGATAAAACCGTTGTTGGTGAACTTCTTGGTAGTCTTGTTGTCATCCACAGTAGGGTCGGGCGATTCCGACCAGCAGAATCCCTTTTCGACAGATCCGGTACCCTTGACGGTCATTCTTCCGAATGCCATCGTTGCTCCTCTTGCATACCGTGTGTCAGTTTTCACGGTCAAGCTACTCGCGCCCGCCATTGTCGCGGGCATTGCCAACATTGCCGACAGGCAACAGGCCAACATTAAATTTTTCTTTTTCATAGTTGTAATAAATTAATAGTTTGTTACTTTTCAATAAATTCCTTTACTGTCATTCCGAATTCCTTCTTGAAACATTTCGAGAAATACTTTGGCGTGTTGAATCCCACCTTCGCCGATAGTTCCACGATGGAGATTGAAGGATTCTCGCGCAGTATGCGGCAAGCCTCCTTCAGGCGGATGCTCGTGATGAACCCTGTGACGTTCTGTCCAGTGATGGCACGCAACTTGTTGTATAGCGTTGAGGATGAGATGCATAGGTCGAAGGCGAACGACTCGCGGTCGTAGTCGCCGTCCGACAGGTGTTTCTTCACACATTCCACCGCCTTTTCCACAAACGCCTGGTCGGGATTGCTGTAGTGATGTTCCTCAACCTTGAAGTCCGTCTGTTCGGCGAATTTCTTGCGTATCCTTTGGCGGTTAGCAATGATATTGCTCACGCGGATGTCGAGGTCGGTCATGCTGAACGGCTTGGTGATGTATGCGTCGGCACCGGTGACGAGTGCGTTGTTGCGGTCTTCGTCGCGGTTCTTTGCCGTCAGCATGATAATCGGCAACTGGGCATAGTTCGGGTCGTTCTTGATGGCCTTGGTCAGTTCGATGCCGTCCATCACTGGCATCATCACGTCTGAGATTACGATGTCCAGTTCCTCACGGTGTATGATATTAAGAGCCTGCTTGCCGTTCTTGGCAGTCATCACGTGGTATTTCTTGTCTAGCAGACGTTTCATGAGTGCGAGGAGTTCCTCGTTGTCCTCCACTATGAGAATCTTGTATATATTATTGTCATCACTGTTTGGAGTGAGAGAAATGCCTGACACAGTGTCTGTTATGATGTCCTCTGCGGGTTGTCTCCTTCCCATTCCCGTGGTGTCAATCTCCTTTTGCAGAAAGGCGTCTTTCCTTATCGGAAGTGTGATGGTGAAGGTTGTGCCCTCATCCTTGCGGCTCTTGCAGTCGATTGAGCCGTGGTGAAGCTGCACGAGGTCGCGCGTCAGCGACAGTCCGATGCCAGTGCCTCCCGCCTTCATCCTGCGGTAGTCGCCGTCGTAGAATCGCTCGTAGAGTTTCTTCATCTGGCGGTGGGAGATACCAATACCGTTGTCCTCCACGGCGATCTTTATCTTCTGGTTTTCCTCTGCCACTCTCACAGTCACCTTTCCTCCCTCGTTGTTGTATTTTATGGCATTCGATATGACGTTATACATTATCTTGTCCAGTTTGTCGCTGTCAAACCATGCCTCGCTGAGGGCTTTTGTCTCGCGTGTCTCAAGTGTGAGCGTAACCTTCTTGGCTTCAGCCATCGGGCGTATGTCTTTCACTATGTTTTCGATGAATGTGAGCATATTTCCACGGCTCACCTTGAGTTTGAGCTGTCCTGCCTGTGCCTTTCTCACTTCGAGTATCTGGCGCAGCAGTCGTGTAATCTTGGTTATGTTGTTGTCTATCAGTGTATATTCGTCGTTGAACTTGGCTTCCCTGTGCCTCATGTTATCCACAACGGCGGTGATTACCGCCAATGGTGTGAGCAGTTCGTGGGTGATATTGGTGAATACAACCGCCATCTGCAGACGGTTGCGCGTCTTCAGCAGTTCCTTGTACCACCTGATGCTGGCATAGATAGCCGCTATGCCGATTAGTATATACAGCATCCATGCCCACCATGTGAGATACCATGGCGGAAGCACTTTGATGGTGATGGAGTAGGGCAGTTCAAGCATGTCGCCGTAGTCATCGAATGCCCTCAGTCGGAACTTGTACGTTCCCGACGGAAGGTTTTCGTATGTAGCTCGCCTTTGGTTGACGGTGAAGTGCCAATGGGTGTCATAACCTTCAAGACGGTAAGAATATCTGTTCTGGTCCTGATGGAAATAGTCGAGCAGTGCAAACTCAATTGAGAATCTGCTTATCGAGGCGGGAATTGTGATGTTGCGTGTGAATGCCGGCATCTCCTTGGACAACTGGCTGCGGGTGAGCGAGTCAAGGTAGTTGAATGGCTTGTCGTCGAAGGTCAAGTCGGTGATAGCCAATCGGTTGGTATGTCCTTTCATGGCTCTCATCTTTTCAGGTTCCACAGTGAGAATACCTTCCTTGCATCCGATGAAGAACTTGTTTTTGAATCTGAATATCTCTGAGATTGAGGCGATGCGCCTGCCTTGGGCATCCTCATTGGAGAATGTCCTGATTTTGGGAAGAGCCTCGGGTGACTTCTCGTCAAATACGAGTTGGATGAGCGACTTGTCCGTCAGGAGCCAAATGGCTCCGAGGATATCCTCGGAGATGGCGAACAGACTGTTCGCCATTATATGATATAAGCCATTGACCGCGACGAAGCGGTCTTCCTCTTCTTTGTAGAGGAACAGCGAGCCACTGTTGGAAATCGCCCACAGTCTGTCGTGTGAGTCTTCCATACAATAGGATATGTCGTCAATGGCGATGTTTCCCAATATTTCCTTGTATTGCTTGTATTTCAGTGAGTTAAGCTGCTTTACGTTTCCGTTCACACGTATGATGCCCTCGTTTTCGGTGGCAATCCAGATGTTCCCCTTGCGGTCTTGTGTGATGCCACGTGCGTCGCAGTTTGAGAAGTTGCGTCCGTTTTCGGTCATGGTGAGCATGAATCCGTTGGCTTTCGTGTCTTGTTTGCCGTTGACTGAGGTTTTCACTCCCACGCCTTCCCTCTGTCCTACCCACACGTTGCCTTCGCGGTCGCAGAAGACGTAGTTCACGTAGTTGTCTGAGATGAATGGCGAATTACCGGTATTGAATACAGTTGCGTTTCCGTCTTTTATAGTCAGCACACCGCCACTGCTGCTTGCAAACCACAGGCTTCCGTCATTGTTCTGGGAAATGGCTGGCACTTGTGCTTTACATACTTCGTTGATATTCTTGCAGTTGCGCAGTTCGGGAATGTCTGTGTTATATGTTGTCACACCTGTAGCTGCATTGTACTTGGCAATGCCACAAGGTTTCAGTGCTATCCAGAAGTTCACGCCGTCATCAGTGTGCAGGTCAGTGATTACACTTACGGGCGTGTCGGCATTCTTAGTGTTTATCCGCAAAACGGGGATTGGCTTCGAGTTGGTGTTGAATCTGAGTATGCCTTCGTCCACTGTTCCCGCAAAGATATGTCCGTGTCCGTCGGTGGTGATGTCTCGGCAGAACTTGTATTGCTCATAATTAGTGAATCCCTCCTCCATCTTGTCTTGGTCGATAATGCTTATGCCGTTTCTGCTGCATGCCCAAACCGTCTTGCTCACGGGATCTTCAATCAGCTTGTATATGATATTAAACTCATTCTCCTTATTATTATAATATTGTACGCGTACATTATTTATAATATTAGGGTTCTCGATACAGGCTATTCCATAACCCCATGTTCCCACCCACAATCTCTGCTTGCTGTCGATGAGCAGGGAGAAGGCTGAGTTCGACGGATTGATAGACGGATAGTGGTCGATGGTCTTCCTGTCTGCCTGAAGTCTCATCACTCCGTTGCACCATGTGCCGAAGTATATGTTTCCCTGTTTGTCCTCGGCGATGGACTTCACGCTGTAGTCGAAGCCTAAGTCGTAGGTATAGAAAGAGTCAGTTTTCTTGTTATATACGCTCAGTCCTCCGTCTGTGCCAATCCACACCATTCCGTCGTGGGAGGTGAAGAGTGTGTAGATTATTCTTTGGTTGGGTTTGGGCAGACGGTAGGTCTTGAATGTGCCGTACCTTTTCGACATCTTCACCAGTCCGTCCCTTGTGCCAATCCACAAGTTGGCATCGTTGTCCTCGGTGAGTGACACGATGACATTGTTGGGGAGGATGCTTGGCGAGTATGCGTCCGACTTGAATGTGCGGTATTCATATCCATCGTATGACATCAGTCCCGTGGCTGAGCCTATCCACAGCATGCCGCTTCGGTCAACGAACAACTTTCCTGATTCGTCGGAGTCGAAGGCATATATCTTGATAGGCGCTGCCGACCTGAATTCTATATCGGCAGCCTTGGTGATTAAAGATGCCAGAAAGATGGTAAATAATATAATAACTCTCATATAGGGTTAGTGATGTGAATGAATTTGAGTGCAAAGATAGTGATTTAATTTGAATTATCGAATTTTTATTCGAAAATAATGAAAATTACACCTAAAATAATGGTCTTTACCCCTTGGTCGCACGATTTCGTCGTAATTTTGCGCCACAATTGAAACAATAACCAAAAAATCGTGTAACAATGAAAAGTGTAACTGTTATCATTATATCATTACTACTTGTGGTCTTGCCTGCTCTCTCGTCGGGCAAGACCACCATCAAGTCAGGTGAGATTTGGAAGGACAACCGCGGTGAGCATATCAATGCCCACGGCGGTGGTGTGCTGAAGCATGGCAATACCTATTATTGGTATGGCGAGCATAAGGGCGAGAAGTCGAGTGCCGCCTTTGTGGGTGTCACTTGCTATTCGTCAAAGAACCTGCGCGACTGGCGTTATGAGGGTGTGGCCCTGAGTGTTGTGGATGAGAAAGGGCACGACCTTGAGACAGGTTGCACTCTTGAGCGTCCCAAGGTTATATATAATAAGGTGACGAAGAAGTTCGTGATGTGGTTCCACCTCGAACTTAAGGGCGAGGGATATTGGCAGGCACGCTACGGAGTGGCGGTGAGCGATTCGCCAAAAGGTCCGTTTAAGTTCATCCGCTCTGACAGGGCTAACGCCGGGCATTATCCCTTGGACTTTGACAAAGATGACATGTCAGTGCTTGACACCCTCAATGCAGACAACTACAAGGAATGGTGGACTCCCACCTGGCGCGACGCAATCAAGAAAGGACTCTTCCTCAAGCGCGACATGAAGGCGCGGACTATAGAAGGACACAACCTGCCCGCAGGACAGATGTCGAGGGACATGACCCTCTTTGTCGATACCGACGGCAGGGCATATCATATCTTCTCATCCGAAGACAATCTGACATTGCACATAGCGGAACTCAGTGATGACTATCTCTCGCATACGGGTCGCTACATCCGTGTGGCTCCTGGAGGTCAGAACGAAGCTCCAGCAGTCTTCCGTTATGGCAACACCTATTGGATGATAGCCAGCGGATGCACAGGTTGGGATCCCAACGAGGCGCGTATGTTCTCTGCCCCGAGTATATGGGGACCGTGGAAACAGCATCCTAATCCATGCCGAGGCCCTAAGGCAAACATCACTTTCGGCGGGCAGTCAACCTTTGTCCTGCCCACGGATGACGGCAAGTATATCTTTATGGCAGACATCTGGCGACCCAAGCATCCGATAGATGCGCGCTATATTTGGCTGCCTATAGATTTTGATAAAGACGGAGTTCCTGTGATAAACTGGCGTGATGAGTGGTGAAAAAGGGGGCAAAAACGTGAATTTAACGATTTGTACCCTTAAAATAACGATTTGTACCCCTCGTTGTGCCAAGAAATCACGAACTTTGCACGGAAATAACAACTTTTAATTAACATTATTAATAACAAAAATCAAATGCCTATGTATTTTGGTAAAAAATTACTTATGATGGCCGTCTTGGGCTTGTCTGCAGCAGGCGCAAGTGCGGAGATTGTTGACGGAGTACGTCAGCAACCGCTTCCCGTCAAGTCACAGTTGACTTACGACGAAGCTATGTATTTGTTCAATACAGGAGCAAAGCAATTCTTCCTGGGAGCAAATGACTGGAGTACCCGTGCCAGTGTTGGTAATAAGGGGTATCAGGTAACCATTACTGACAATGGTGACGGTTCTGTTCTTTTTAGGGACAGAGTGGAAACTCAGAACAATGAAATCAAGTGCGTCTTCGCCGATCCTTGGGCTCCAGATGGTGAAACACTTCCCGCTGGAAATGTTTGGGTTGATAACAGTGGCGCTCCCAACAGATTCTGGGCACTCACAAACATTGGCGATGATATCTATCGTTTCTCTGTAAGTTCAGTTAACCCTGACTGTAATGATGCAAATACCGTGCTTGGTTTGAAGAAGAGTGATCCTACAGATACTCGTCTTTATTGGAACCTTGCTCCGGAGGATGCTATCGCTGACTGGTATTTCGTTAAAATAGAAGACTACGAGGCTTATCTGACTGTATTCGCTAACTTTGCAGCAGCACAGAACCTCAAGGCTGTTATCGACGAGGCCAAGGCTAGCGGTATCGATGTTTCAGCTGAGGAGAAAGTATATCTTGACGAGTCTTCTTCTGTAGATACAATTAATGAGGCCATTGCTTCTGTTAAGGAGAAGATTGCAGCGGGAGAAGAAGGAAAGGTTACAGCAGATAGTCCTGTTGACAAGACCTCTCTGATTGTCAATCCAAGCTATGACAACAACAAGAATGAAGGTTGGAGTGGTGATGCTCCTGCATTCCAGTCTTGGACTGACGCTGAGTTCTACCAGAAGAAGTTTAACACCTATCAGAACATCACAGGTGCTCCTAAGGGAGTTTATGCACTGACAGTTCAGGCGTTCTATCGTTCTGGTAGCGCAAAAGACGCATATAATAACTATAAGAACGACACTCAGTATGATGCAAAGTTGTATGCTGAGACTGGTGGCGACCGTGTAACAGCTGATATAGTCAATCCATGGTCAGAGGCTCTTGCAGAACCACTTGGTATGAATGAGTCAACTGTAGATATAGACGGTGTACCTTATTATATACCAAATAATATGCAGACCGCTGAGGAGTATTTCAAATTAGGTAAATATAATAATAAGGTGTTCTTCGCTACAGAAGATGGTGACATGACTATTGGTATGTACAAAGATAACTCAACCTCTCCATCATCTAACTGGGTTCTCTATGACAATTGGGGTCTGACATACTATGGTAACGGTTCTGATGCTTACTCATTGTGGCTCGAAGAAGTTAAAAATGCCGCCAAGGACTATTCAAATCTTCCTGACGATGTTCTCATAACAGGTTCTGTATTAGCTTCTTACAACAACACTATTGCCGGTTTGTCATCCGCCAGCAGCAAGTCAGATGTTCTCGCAGCCATCAATACAATTAACGAGGAAGCAGCATTGGTTGATGCTAACATCGCTGCTTGGAAGGCTTATAATGAACTCCTTGCCAAGGCTCGAATCATAGCTAATGATGGTCAAATAAGCGGTGATGACAAGGGTGCCTTAGCTGACTATATAGAATTTGAAGCTTCTGATATTACCAGTGAATTGGCTTTCTCAACAGAGGAGATTATCGCTGAGACCGATAAACTTGCGGCTATGTATGACGCTGCCATCAAGAATGGTATATCTGAAGGTACCGACGTTACAGACAAGTATCTTGTAAACGCTGACTTTGAGACCAAGAATCTTGGTTGGACAGTAGAAAAGGCAAATGATGGTAATGTTGCATACGGTGGTTCTCCTAATCAATGCTTTGAGGCTTGGAACAACAGTAAGTTTGATATCTATCAGGAAGTAACAGGCGCTCCTGTCGGTGTATATGAGATTTCTGTTCAGGGATTCTATCGCTACGGACGTGGCAACAATGCATACGAGGCTTATCAGAATGGAACTGCTCCTAATGACGCTGTGAACATTTATGTTAACAACAATAATGCACACTTCAAGAGCGTATTCGACGAGCCTGTAGCCAATGGTGAGCTTTACACTGCAGAAGGTGCTTGGACAGATCCTAATTCAGAGTACTGGTATCCAAATGATATGAAAACTGGTAGCGAGGCATTTGCAGAAGGTATGTACGTAGCCACATCGTTCGGTGTTGTTGCCAAGGCTGGTGATGTTCTCCGTATTGGTGTCAAGGGTTCTACTAACCAGCTCAATGACAGCTGGGCTATCTGGGACAACTTCAGGATGGTATTCCAGGGCACAAAGGCTGAGGTGGTTTCTCCATTGCTCTCTCAGGAAATCCTACAGCTTCAGGAGACTCTTGACCAGGGTAAGAACGTAGGTAAGTCTGTTATCACGAATGCAAATGACGTGCTTGCAGCTGCCAATTCAGCCCTCTCCGGTTCTGACGGAAAGGCAATGTTTGATGCACTTTGTAGCATTATTGATGCCAAGGCAGCATACGAGTCATCTGCTGTCCTGTTTGCAACTCTGCAAGATAAGAACGCAGACCTCTACGCTTCTTGGATGATTTCTGTCGCAACTGAGACTGTTAAGAGTGAGGCTTCCGCTCTCTATGAAGAGATTAAATCAGGCATAGAAAACGGCACACTCAACAATGAGGATGCTGAGGCTTACCTCGCCAAGATTGAGAAGATGATTGTTCAGCTCGGTATTCCTGCTGATGCAGCAAATGCTTCTGACAAGAATCCTGTTGAATTGACTTCTCTCATCAAGACTCCAAGCTTCGAGAAGGACGGTGCCAACTCTATCGAGGGCTGGAACGCCGATGGCTACAACTTCGGTAACGACGATACTCAGAAGTCAGCACTGCTCGTTGAGTTCTACGATAAGGCTTTCGACCTCAACCAGACTATCGTTGGTCTGCCTAACGGTAAGTATAAGGTGACTGTTAATGCGTTCTATCGCTATGGTAGCACAGCTGAAGATTATGCAAACTACAATTCTGGTCTTGATGGTAATGCATACATGTACACAACTACTGGTGGTGTGACTACCGAAGTTCCTGTTGCTCTCCTTTCTTCTGGAGCTTGTGAGGATAATGGTTACACTGGCGTTGCTAACATTGAAGGTACGGACTACTATGTTCCTAACGACATGGTTTCTGCTAATGCATACTTCACAGATCTCGGTTATTACCTCAACGAGATTACCGTTGAAGTGGTTGACAATGAACTGACTATCGGTATCAAGCTTGCTGAAGAGAATAAGGTTAAGAACAACTGGGTAATCCTCGATAACTGGACTCTCACATACTATGGCGAGAACAGCAACCCCGGTACAGGTGTTGAGGGCGTTGAGGTTGCTAATCCTGCAAAGGTTGAAATCTACAATGTCAACGGTATGAAGACCAAGGGCTTCTCTAAGGGTGTGAACATCGTAAAGATGACATCCAAGGACGGTGCCGTTAAGTTCAGCAAGGTTAACGTTAAGTAAACCCCTTTAAGAACATATCAATAAAGCAGGAGGCAGATTTTAGAGGTCTGCCTCCCGCTTACAATTTTTTAATACTAATCATTACATTTCTGTTATCAATAGTCAATAACTATGAAGAATATTTTTCTAACTGCAATGTTTTTGGGCGTGACATTCTGTAGCGCACAGGCACAAGTGAAAATGACGGTCGATGCCTCAAAGCGCGGACCGGTGATTAGCCAGTATCAGTATGGCTTGTTTTTTGAGGAGATTAATCATGCAGGCGACGGAGGTCTGTATGCAGAACTCGTGAGCAACCGCTCCTTTGAGGACGGCACCGCATCATGGAAGGCATACAACGGCGCTACCATTAGTCTTGTGACCGACGACATGCTCAACGATGCCCAGCAGCACGCATTGCAGGTTAGAATATCAGGTGCTTCGGATTCCAAACTTAAGGGAATCTCAAACACGGGCTTTTGGGGAATGAACATCCAGAAGGGTGAAACCTATACATTGTCCCTGTGGGTTAAAGGAGATAATGTGTTTTCAAAGAATATAAAGGCTCAGCTTCGTTCAGAAAATGGTACAAAGGTGCTCGGCGAGGCAACACTCGAAGGTGACGTAAGCGATTCCCAATGGAACAAGCTCACGGCAACAATCACGGCAACAGATTCCGACAAGAAAGGACAGCTACTACTGCTCACGGGCAGCAATGGCCGTCTGACGTTTGATGTCGTGTCATTGTTTCCCAAGACATGGAAGGACCGTCCCAACGGACTACGTCCCGACTTGGCTCAGCTACTGGCTGACACCAAGCCGTCGTTCCTCCGTTTCCCCGGTGGATGTTATGTGGAGGGAGAGGGCAGCTATGGTAATGCCTTCCAGTGGAAGAAGACTATAGGAAAGATTGAGGAGCGTCCAGGACACTACAACCAGAATTGGCATTATTGGTCGTCAGATGGTCTCGGATATGACGAGTATCTTCAGATGTGCGAGGACCTCGGAGCCGCGCCGATGTTCGTGGTTAACATTGGAGTGGGTCACGGCTTTGCGCTTTCAAAAGATTCCACAGAGATACTGATTCAGGATGTTCTCGATGCCATAGAATATGCCAACGGTGACGAGACAACAGAGTGGGGAGCCAAGCGTATAGCCAACGGACACGCGGCTCCCTATAACCTGAAATTCATTGAGATAGGAAATGAGAACTATCAGGCTGGTCTGCATTCCGACTATGCCGAGAGATACAAGCTTTTCTATGATGCCATCAAGGCTAAGTATCCCGAGATAATCACTATAGGAAACGTGGAGGCATGGGGAACAGACAATCCCGCATGGGGCAACGAATATCCCGTGGAGATGGTGGACGAGCATTATTATCGCAACTTCATGTGGATGCGCGACAACTACAACAAGTATGACAATTATCCCCGCACGATTCCCGTCTATAACGGAGAATACGCCGCCAACGGCGGCAACTACGGCAGATACGGCAATATGAACAGCGCGCTTGGCGAGGCTGTATATATGCTTGGCATGGAGCGCAACAGCGACGTGTGCCAGTTGGCGTCATTCGCGCCTATCTTCATGCATGAGCAAGACCCATGCTGGCCGTATGACATGATTCACTTCAATGCAGCTGACAACTTCGTGACTCCTTCGTATTATGTGCAGAAACTCATGAACCTGCATCTCGGCGAGCAGAACCTCCTGTGGACTGAAAGCGACAACATCGTTAAGAGTGATGGAGCTGCAAAAGTTGGAGTAGGAACATGGGGCACTGTGGCACAGTTTGAAAATGCCACACTTACTGATGCCAATGGCAATGCCATCGCCTCAGATGACTTCAGTGGTGACATGGCGCAGTGGACTGCTGGAGAGGGTAACTGGAGCGTGACAAACGGATTCCTTAAGCAGACATCAACAGGAACAAACTGCACGGCAGTGCTGAATGTGGCAGCCAAGGGTAATTATATATATAAGGTTCGCGCGAAGAAGATCTCCGGAGATGAGGGATTCCTCATTATGTTCAACTATCAGGACAACAACAACTACGCATGGTGGAACATCGGCGGATGGGGTAACACTCAACATGCAGTGGAGATATGCACCGACGGCCAGAAAGCAACATACGCCTCAATCAAGGGCAGTGTGGCAAGCAACCGCTGGTATGACGTGGAGATTAGGGTTGTTGACGGCAAGGTGACTTGTCTGCTCGACAATGAGGTATGCCATGAGTTTAATCTGCCCGAGGCTCCCGGAGCGCGTGGAGTATATCAGAGCGTACAGATAGACGAGACAAACGGCGAACTGATTGTCAAAGTAGTCAATCCGCATGCCGTGGCCCAGACTATCGACCTGAACACACTCAATATGAAGATTGCCAACGGAACAGTTGTTAGACTCGCTTCCGCCAACGGTACTGACGAGAACACTATGGAGCAGCCGTTCAACGTGACTCCTTCTGATGCACAGGCAGTAAGCGTCATCGACGATACTCACGCCACTCTTGAAATCCCAGCCTTCTCACTGAACATCTTCCGTCTCGGTGCCAAGGAAATAGGCAAGGAGGTGAAGACAACCTACGCCGAATACGAGAAGGAAGACGAGGGAATGGCAGGTTATCTCTTCGCCCACATGAACCGCAACGGCGAATACACCAACTACGCCCTGAGTCAGCACGGACAGAGCTGGAACGACATACTCAACGGTGCTGAGGTGTTCGACACCAAGGCTAACACCGTTACAGGAGGTATGCGTGACGCTTTCATCACAAGAATGCCCGACGGCAACTTCATGTTCGCAGGTACTGACATGACTTCGAGATTGGGATGGACAAGCAACCACGTAATGGTGCTGATGCTTTCTCCCGACCTCGTTCACTGGACAAAGAACGTGAAGATTGACCTTGAGACACCAGAGAACCTTGAGGCTCTCGGAGGTATCACCGCTGAGGAAATGACTGCCGCATGGGCTCCGCAGATTATATATGACAACGAGAGCGGAAACTTCGTGGTTTATTACAGCGTTGGATTCCCCGACCGTCACCGTATCTATTATACAGTGGTGGATAAGGACTTGAATATCCTCACTCGTCCGCAACTCTACTTCGACCCCGGTTATGACATCATCGATGCCGACATCGTATGGAACGCTGTTGACAAGCAGTATGTAATGATTTACAAGTGCGAGAAGACTTCAGGCTTCGACCGTGCCACTGCCACACACCTCATACCAAGGGCAGGGGAGACAACAGGCACATGCCAGTGGACTGTTACTCCAGACTTCCACGTGGGTGACAACAATCAGGCAGTAGAGGCACCCACACAGTGGCGACTCATAGGCAGTGACAAGTGGAAGCTCGCCTATATCAACTATTCAGGCGCAGGTTATGGATATAAGATGCGCGACATGGACGAACACGGACTCAACGTGGGCAATCCTGCCCTCATCAGCGGTTCGGTTGCCGCACAGCATGGTTGCATCCTCAAGATAACCGCAGCAGAATACAACTATCTCAAGACTTGGGAAAAGGTGAAGACTATGCTCCCCACTGTGGAAAGCTACTACAAGGCCTGCAAGGCGGAAGCCATTGGCAAGGCTCTTGAAACAGCAAACAACGCTCTCAACAACAGCACAACATTTGCCGAGAACGCCAAGGCAATGAGCGAAGCCCTCGTGGCACTCTCAGGTTGCGAGGCAATATACAAGGATTTCATCAAAGATATGGCAGACTCAGGCAAGGCTGTGGATATGTCGGCGCTGATGGTTAATCCCGACTTCAGCAAGGGAAGCGAGGGATGGACAACATCAGGAAACTTCACCCAGGCAAACGGCTATGTAGCTGAATACTGGAATACATGGTTCTCGTTCTATCAAACAGTTGAAAACTTGCCGAAGGGAGAGTATGAAGTGGGAGTGCAGAGCTTCTACAGATACGGTTCTATAGAGAACGCCCTCAACGCAGTGGCTGACGGTACTGAGAAACTTAATGCAGTATTCTTCGCAAATGGCGAGTCTATGCCTATCATGAGTCTCTACGACGAGAGTGCAGACAGATATGGTGTAAGTCCATATACCTATCCCGACAACGTTCAGGCTGCCAATGAGGCATTCAATACCTACGGCTACTACAATCACACGCTGAAAGTGACACTCGGCGAGCCTGGTAGTATAAAAATAGGTATAGAGAACCTCAGTCCCGTAAACTCCGACTGGTGCTGCTTCGACAACTTCACGCTGAAATACCTTGGAGATGGCACTGGTATCGACAGTGTGAAATCAGACACCAAGGGTTCTGAAAAGACATACACCCTCGGCGGTATGGAGATAAAAGGCAATGCCAAGACCAAGGGAATAAGAATAAGAAATGGAAAGAAAGAAATTAAATAATAACTAAAACTTAAATTGACATGAATTGCAAACTTATCCAAAAGGGAACCTGTAGGCCCACACTTGCAATCGGTCTGATGCTGGCTACGTCAGTTGCCTTCCAGTCATGTAAGGATGACACCCTAACGGGGCAGCCTTCATGGTTGGGCAACTCCATCTATGAGGAGTTGCAGAAAGACGGCAACTACACTGTGACTACCAGACTTATTGACGACCTGGGACTGCACGACCAGATGAGCCGTACCGGTTCTGTAACTTTGTTTGCAGCCGACGATGCTGCATTTGATGAGTGGTTCAAGACAAACAAGTGGGGAGTGAGGTCGTATGACAAACTCACCACGGCACAGAAAAAAGACCTGTTGAACAACTCCATGATTAACAACGCCTACCTGATAGAGCTGATGTCGAACGTAAGTGCCGACCCACCTGAGACGGGACTCGCCATGCGTCGCACCAACTCCACCAGTGTCTTCGACTCTGTCTATGTGATGAAGCACGAGGACATGAACGGCACACTGCCAGCATGGGCATGGTACAAGGAAAACAAGAAGGACATCATCCTCTTCAAGGACGGACGCATGATGAGCAACGGTTCTACAGCCGGACTCTCTGCCCCGATGATCCATTTCCTTCCCGCCTTCATGCGTAAGCAGGCTTTCACCGACGAGGACATCACTATCCTCACCAACGGTGTTGCCACCTCTGTCAGTGACGCTTACGTGGCAGGAAGAAAGGTAGTGGAAAGAGACCTTACCTGCAAGAACGGTTATATCCAGAAGATGGACGGAGTGGTGGAGGGATTCCCCAATATGGCTGAAATCCTCCGTCAGCACTCCAACACGTCAATGTGGTCGCATCTGATCGACCGTTTCAGTGCGCCTTACTATGACTACTACAAGACACAGGAGTACAACCGTCTCTACAACCAGAGTGTCGATTCTGTATTTACCCTGCGTTACTTCGCCGATACCCGCAAGGACGGTATGAACGCCGAGTACTATCCAGTGACAAGCGGTAACCCCGTGCCAGTAAAGGTGCCCGCAAAGCTCACCTTCGACCCGGGATGGAACCAGTATATGTATGAGAACACCAGCGGTTACGATCTCCACTATGATGCCGGTGTGATGCTCGTTCCAAGCAACGAGGCACTCGACAAGTGGTGGAACGCCGACGGAAAGGTGCTCAAGGACAAGTATGGCACATGGGACAATGTGCCCGACCTCGTATTGTCAAAACTCCTCCGCGTAAACATGCTCGGAACATTCACTGAGGCACTGCCTTCGAAGTTCTCGTCAATCGTGAACGACGCCAAGGTGTCAATGGGTGTAACAACTGCCGACGTGGATAGCTGCTTCATGGGTTGCAACGGTGTGGTATATCTCACTAACCGCGTGTTTGCCCCAATGGAGTATTCGAGCGTTTCTTTCCCTGCCCTTATCCATCAGGACGTGATGAGCATCATCTATTGGGCTATTGACGAACTTGAGTTCACACCTTATCTTAACTCGATGGACTCATACTATAGCCTCCTGTTGCCTACCAACAACGCAATGTTGTGTTATCTCGACCCATGTTCTGTGGGCGATGCGCAGGAGTCGCTCCTTCAGTTCTATTACGACAATATCGAAAGAAAGGTGAAGGCCTACCGCTATACATATACCAAAGGTGAGAACGGTGAGATTGTATTGGGCAATAAGGTACAGGAAAACGTGCCCGATGCTATCATCAAGAACCGTCTGAGAGACGTTGTCAACCAAATGATTATCGTTGGAAGCGTGGAGAACGACTACAGCTACTTCAAGTCGAAGAACGGTACTACCGTGAAGATTGAGAACGCGGGAAAGCGTGACCAGATGACAGTTAAAGGTGGATGGCAGTTGGAGAACAACGCCGTGGCTAAGGTTGACTCCATCTATGACATGTCAACAACCGGTAACGGTAAGTCATACCGCATGAACGAGCAGTTCCCGATGGCAGCCACAAAGTCTGTGTATCAGATTCTCAATGAGAAGGAAGAGTACTCAGAGTTTCTCAAGTTGCTGAGCGGTTCGGAGAACCTTCCTGCCGACGACCACCTGCTTGTGAGCACAATCACACTTAACAAGGTTAAGTACAACTGTGCCAACTCAGCCGTCAACAGTAATATCCGTCTCTTCGGTGCATATAACTATACGGTATATGTTCCCACCAACGAGTCGATTCAGAAACTCATCAACGACGGTGTGCTGCCCACATGGGAAGACTACGACGCACAGTATGAAATCTCAGAGAATGGTTCAACCGAAGAGGAGAGGGCTGCCGCCAAAGCTGCCTGCACTATGATTGCAAACCGCATCCTTGACTTCGTGAAGTATCACATCCAGGACAACTCTGTGGCAGTGAACGGTGCTCCCGATACTGACTCAGAGGGAATGGCAATCACCAAGAACAACTACGAGTCGATGATGCTCAATGCCGAGACCAACCGATTCTACAGTCTTGAGGTGGATGTGGCAAACAAGGGACTCACAGTGAAGGACCTTGAGGGCGACACACGCAATGTAGTGAAGAAGGACGGAATGTATAACAATATCTGCCGTGAATACTGGATTTCAGGTTCACTCTTCAACAAGTCCATCTATACCACCGCCGACGTGCTGGTACACCAGATTGACGGCCCGCTTTTCTATGCGGCAAGCCAGAAGACACCGTGGAAGCAGCAGTTAGCGAAATCTAAAGCGAGAAGGAGGTAAGTTATGGAGTATTACATTAAAACAAAACAACAGATGAAGGCTATATTGCAAAAGTCTATGGGACAGTGCCGCATTATGCTGACGGTGCTTGCCCTGCTGGTATGCTCGTCAATATATGCCCAGATTACGTCAGTCCATGGTACTGTTGCTGACGATATGGGAGGCTTGATGGGTGCTACCGTCTGTGAGATTGATGCCAACGGACGTATCATAAACTCTACGATAACCGACTTGAACGGTAACTTCACCATGAACGTGAAGAACGCCAAGAACAAGATTCGTTTCAGTTACGTAGGTATGAAGACCCAGATACTGGCCATCAACAAAGCTGTGTTCAACATCAAGATGTTGTCTGCAACGCAAATCAAGGAAGTGACCGTTGTGGCAAAGAAGCGTACAGGCGGTAACAACCTCGGTATTCCTGAGCGTGAGGTTTCTTACGCTGCCCAGTCTATCTCGATGAAGGAGTTCGCTGGTCTGCCCATCACCTCTGTGGATGAGGCTCTCCAGGGACGTATCGCCGGTCTTGACATTATCGGTAACTCCGGTGACCTTGGTTCTGGCTCTACTATCCGTCTGCGTGGTACGTCAGCCTTGTCTTCACTGACAAATGCCGACCCGCTTATCGTTGTCGATGGTAATATTCGCAGTGTGGATATGTCAAACTTCGACCTTGGCGGTGCCAACGACGAGAAGTTTGCCGAGTTGCTCAACATCAACCCTGAGGACATCGCCGACATCCGTGTGCTGAAGGATGCTGCCGCTACTGCCGTATATGGTAGCCAGGGTGGTAACGGTGTTATCGAGCTTACCACAAAGCGTGGTGCCATGGGTGCACCGAAGGTGTCTTACTCTCTTAAGATGACCGCCACACACCAGCCCAAGGGTTATGACCTGTTGAACGGTGACGACTATACCATGATGTTGAAGGAGAGCTACTTCAATCCTACACAGGATGACAGCCGCAGCCAGAGCATCAAGGAAATCAACTACGACCCCAACTTCTCGGAATACGAGCAGTATAACAACAACACCGACTGGCGCAGTGCAGTGACACAGACCGGTCTTCGCCAGAACCACTACCTGTCAATCACGGGTGGAGGTGAGAAGGCATCGTTCCGTATCGGTGGAGGTTTCGATAACGAGACAGGTTCGGTCATCCAGCAGAAGCTGAGCCGTTTCTCAACTCGTGTGGCTCTCGACTACTATGTCAGCGAGCGTATCAAGGTGTCAACCAACTTCGCCCTGACTTATACCAAAAACAAGCTCAACAGTGATGACCTCCTTGCCATCGCTATGAAGAAGATGCCTAACATGAGCATCTATGAGCAGGACCCTGTTACAGGACAGGACACAGACCGCTTCTACCAGATGTTGCAGACAGCATCTGACGTGTTCGACAAGAACCAGAAGTCATACGTCAACCCGGTGGCAAGTGCTTATCTCGCCAAGAAGGAGCGTCGCACCTACGACCTCTCTCCTGAGCTTATCATCAACTACCGACTTCTCGGTATCGACGATTCGCACACACGTCTTGACTGGCGCGGTAGTGTGTATATGAGCGTGTTCAACCAGTATGACGACGCTTTCTATCCGTCAGAGCTGCGCACAGTGGATTGGCATGACGGTGTGAACACGGCTTCTTCGGGAAGCTCTAAGAGTGTGTCTTTCAACACCAAGCAGACTCTTACCTTCATACCTCACTTCGACAACGAGGACCACTCACTCTCAATGATGGGACGTTTCGAGTTGAACTCAGGTACGTCAAGCGGACAGTCAAACGGTGCCAAGCTGTTGCCTTCAGGCGGTATCGAGAGCCCTGACGCAGGCGGTGTGAACACCGGTCTGGCTTCATGGTATTCACAGTGGCGTTCGATGTACTTCACCTATTCTATGCACTACGCATACAAGGGAAAGTATATGTTCGACTTCTCAATGCGTGCCGATGGTACAACCAAGTTCGGACCTGGCAACCGCTGGGGGTACTTCCCCGCAGTGTCACTGCGTTGGAACATCATCGACGAGCCGTTTATGACCCCGCTCCGCGAAAAGTGGCTTTCGATGCTTTCAATCCGTCCAAGCTGGGGACGTGTGGGTAACCAGCCTAACCAGGATTACCTCTATACCAGTAAGTATGCCTCAGGCAACAGATACCTCGACATGGCAACTATGTATCCTGTGAATATCCGCCTGACCGACCTGCGCTGGCAGATTAACTCAAGCTACAACCTCGGTATCGACATCGGTCTGTGGGACGACAAACTGACCTTCACTCTCGAAGGCTATCACTCCACAACAACCGATATGCTCTTGAGTAACTACCGCATTCCGAGCAACTCAGGATATATGACCGTTCCTTACCATAACAACGGTAAGATGAGAAACATCGGTTGGGAGTTCCACCTCAACACCCGCAACCTCATAAAGGTGGGCAAGGTGACCATCGACGTGAACGCCAACTTCGGTAACAACCGCAACGAGATTCTCGAGATGGATGAGTATGTAATCAACTCACTCAACTCAACCTACGCCTACGGCAATGGCGAGTGGTTGCGCCGCGTGCAGCTGAACAACCCGCTCGGTGCCATCTACGGATTCCGCAGCAAGGGTGTATATCAGTATAACTATGAGACCTTCAAGGACATGAATGACGAGGAGCGCGCTGCATTCATCGCTGCCGGCAAGACAGCCCCCGTGGCATTCAACGCCGAGGGCAAGCTGATTCTCGATGCCGAGGGCAATCCTCTTAGAATGCGCTATAACTACAACAATGAGGGTACAGGAAAGAACTATCCGTTCACCGGTGGTGACGCCATCTATGAGGATGTCAACCACGACGGTAATATCGACGCCCTCGATATCGTTTATCTCGGAAGTTCGCTGCCTAAGCTCACCGGTGGATTCGGATTCAACTTCATCTACAAGGACTGGCGACTCTCCACACAGTTCACCTATCGTGTGGGCAACAAGATTCTCAACATGGCACGTCTGAACGCCGAGTCAATGAGAGGCAATGACAACCAGAGCCAGGCAGTAAACTACCGCTGGCGCAAGGAAGGCGACGTGACCTCAATCCCACGCGCAATGTTCGGAAACACATCGAACTACAACACCCTCGTCAGCGACCGCTTCGTGGAGTCAGGTTCATATCT
Source organism: Prevotella sp. (assembly GCA_022775105.1). Lineage (GTDB taxonomy): Bacteria > Bacteroidota > Bacteroidia > Bacteroidales > Bacteroidaceae > Prevotella. The sequence goes on from JALFIX010000030.1 coordinate 61,330, forward strand.
GCGTATGAGCTACATCCAGCTCTCATATACGTTGGGCAAGAAGATGCTCAAGCCAATAGGACTTAACCGCATCGCCATTTATGCAAGTGCCAACAACCCGTTCATCATCACGAAATATTCGGGTGTTGACCCTGATATTACCGCCAATGGCTATGACCCGGCTATCGACTGGGCACAGACGCCTCGCTCACGTTCATATACATTAGGTATCACAGTAGATTTTTAAGTAACGACGTTTATGAAATTCAGAAACATATTATATTCTATCGCCGGCGGTTTGGCTGCCATGACAGGCTTGTCATCGTGCAGCGACTTCCTCGTGGTAGAACCGCAGAACGAAATCATCCTCGAGAAATTCTGGAACGAGAAGGCCGACGTGGATGGTATTATTGCCGGATGCTACTCTGGTATGCAGTCGGACAATATCCTTATGAGAATGATGATATGGGGTGAGTTCAGAAGCGAGAACATCTCACGCGGACAGAACCTCGACAAGGACGTGAACCTCGAGAATATCCTCAAGGAGAACCTCACCGCATCCAACTGGTACACCACATGGGACCAGTTCTACAACATCATCAATAGATGCAACACCGTAATCAAGTATGCTCCCTCAGTGGCTGCCAAGGACCCGAACTTCAGCGACAGTGAGCTGAAGGCCGACATCGCCGAGGTTACGGCACTGCGCTCCCTGTGCTATTTCTATCTTATCCGCACATTCCGTGACGTACCTTATTCTACAGAGGCGTTCACCGACGACGACCAGAAGATGGACTTGCCCGCAACAAGTTTCAACAATGTGCTCGACAGTCTTATCAACGACTTGGAGAGAGTGAAGGGCGATGCTGTTACCAAGTACCCCGCTTCTTCTGCCACAAAGAAACTCTATCAGACCGCACGCATCACCCAGCAGGCCATCTATGCCATGCTGTGCGAGATGTATCTCTGGAAGCAGGACTACAACAACTGCATCCGCTATGCTGACCTGATTATCGAGGCAAAGAAGAAGCAGTATCAGGAGGAATACGGCAACTCATCGACAAGTGAGTTGACCCGCACCAACGGTTATCCTCTTATCTCTACTGCCTATTCTAACTCAGCCTCGATGTACGGCAATGCCTACAACCAGGTGTTCGGTGAGGGCAACAGCACTGAGAGTATCTTTGAGTTGACATTCATGCCCGATGACAACATGCCGAGCAACGGTGCAGTGAGCCTCTGCTACGGTAACAGCAAGAACGCAGGTATCATGGGTTATGCCTCAGTGTCTTCATTTATCGGTGATGACGTGGAAACCAAGGCCTATTCGATATTCGCCAACGACTATGACGCCCGTGCATACGAGAACGTGATGGGTAGTGTAATCGCGAAATACACCCACAGTATGACTCAGATTTCATTCTCGTCTTCCAGTCCAACCATCTTTACATCAGGATGGTACTACGAGGGCAAGGTGAAATCCAACTGGATTATCTATCGTCTCAGCGACATTATGCTGATGAAGGCCGAGGCCCTGACTCAGCTGATGAGCAACGAGACCAACTTCACCGAGCAAGACGAGAACTACTATCAGCAGGCATTCTCTCTTGTAAATGCAGTGAACAAACGTTCGCTCTGTCAACCTCTCACAAACATGAAGGACACCCTCGACGCCTCCAAGTACAAGAGCAAGGAGCAGATCGAGTCTTTGGTGATGCTTGAGCGTCAGCGCGAACTGATGTTCGAGGGCAAGAGATGGTACGACCTCGTGCGCCGCTCGATGAGAGACGGGGAGACATCGTTCCTCAGCCGTCAGGTGCTGCAGAAGTATTCAAACAACACCTCTGCTATCCAGGACAAGTTCAGGAAGATGGACGCAATCTTCTGGCCATACAATGTGGATGAGCTGAAGGTGAACAAGAACCTCAAGCAGAACCCCGCATTCGGCAGTGGAGAATCCGGAAATTATGAGAAGAACTAACGTAAATGAGTATATAATATGAAAAGAATAAAATATTTCCTTCTGTGCGCACTGTGCGCTATGAACGGCCTGCTGTTGACAGGATGCTCTGACGACCCGAGTGCCGAGAACTTCTATACGTTCACGGGTGAGATGATGAGCGACTATATCAACAACCGACCGGAATACAGTGATTTCGCATATATCGTGGATCAGGCAGACCTGACCGACCTGCTCTCTGCATACGGACACTACACCTGCTTCCTGCCTTCGAATGAGGTGATGGCAAAATTCCTCCAGAAGAAGGGACTCAACACAGTGGAAGACCTCACCAAGGAGCAGTGCGACACTATCGCAAGAACACACCTCGTGAACAATATGTATGCCACGCTCGACATGAACGACGGTACGCTTAACACCGCCAACCTCAACAAGCGTTACATTCAGATTACTCATACTGTCGATGACAACCTCAACTCAGTGGTGGAGCTTAACCGTATGTCGAAGATTATCTTCGAACTCAAGGATGACTCCGTTGAGAACGGTATTGTTCATCCCATCGACATGGTGCTTGAGAACTCCAACAGCTCCATTGCCGACGTTATCAAGGACAACGACCGCATCAGCATGTTCTACGACTGTCTTGTGGCTACTGGTCTGCGTGACACCCTTATCAAGGTTAAGGACGAGAAATATGACGCCTCACAGTATGGCACATATTCTTATACATCTGACTTCTGGCACGAGATTGCCGTGGCTCCGGACGAGAAGAAATACGGATACACCGTCTTTGTGGAGCCAGATGACGTGATGAAGGCAAAGCTGAGCGAATATGGAGTGTCAGCGGGAGCCGATAACGTGAGGGCTATCTATGACCTTGCCTGCAAGATTTATGACCCTGTCTTCGGCAATGACACCGACTATCAGGCAGCCCATGACTTCGATAAGATTACCGACCGCAACAATCCTCTCAACATGTTCGTGGCTTATCACATCCTTACCCGCGACGTGATTGGATGGAACAAGTTGACTCCTATCGAGATTCACTCAGGTATCGTGGATGGTGCCATCGGTATCAAGACCGACAAGATGAACCCCAACGACTGGTATGAGACACTTATGCCGCGCACTATGATGAAGATTGAGCAGGCTACTGTCCGCTCGTTCCTCGGCAATGCCGAAATCGGTCAGCGTTATGTCAACCGCCGTGTGGATGAGAAATACCAGATTGACGGTGCTAAGATTCTTCCCACTGTGGAGGACAAGTACATACAGGACGCTCCTAACGGACGCTACTTCTACGTGGATGACATCGTGGCATTCAGCTATGACACCCAGAACAAGGTTATGAACGACAGAATACGTATGGACTTCGCCACCATCTTCCCCGAGGTGATGACAATGAATATGCGCCTGAACGGTGACCCGAAGAAGGACGACGAAAGCTCTAAGGCTGACCAGACCTTCAAGAACGGTAAGAACTACTGGTTCCCCAAGGGCTATCTCGATAATGTGACCATGCGTGGCAACGGTACACTCGTTTATCGCCGTCCCCACTGGAACTTCTGGTCATACGAGGGTGACGAGTTCAACCTCTTCGGCGACTATGACTTCTCGTTCCGTCTGCCGCCGGTACCATACGAAGGTGACTATCAGATTCGTCTCGGCTTCTGTGCCCTCGACACCCGTGGTGTGGCTCAGATCTATTTCGACGGAAAGCCCCAGGGTATTCCTGTGGATATGCGCAAGCGTCTTGACGACGAGTCGGTGATGGGTGCTACGTTCGGCGTGAGCACATGGGCAAACATGACAGACGAGGAGAAGGCTGAGGACCAGAAGATGCTTAAGAACCTCGGTTACTACCGTGGTGCCTACGGAGGCTATCACTCCAACGGTTCGGTCATCAACGAGTTTGTTGACAACCCACGTACCTATCGTCTTGTGTTGTGTACCGTACACATCAATCCCAAGACCGACCACTATATCCGCATTCGTTGTACCTCTACCAGCAAGTTAGGTAACAACAACGAGTTCATGATGGACTATCTTGAGATTGTGCCAAAGAGCGTATATGGTGTTAACACCGCAGGCTCAATGGAGACAGACCTGTAAAAACAATGACAATAAAGAATAAGTGTTATGACAAAGTACAGTAATATATATAATAAGGTGTTGGGAGCAATGGCAATTGCTCTCAGCATTACCTCCTGCACTGACACATGGGATGACCACTATAACATTGGCAGTACATACGGCGGCAACCTCTGGGAGTCTATTTCGACTAACCCTGAGCTGTCTAATTTCGCCAATGTTGTCAAGGCGTGCGGATATGACGCATCTTTGGCAAGCTCACAGATGTTCACAGTGTTTGCTCCCACCAACGCCAACTTCTCAGACGCACAGGCCCAGGAGCTGATAAGCGTGTATCAGCAGGAGAAGAACCAGAATATCAAGAACAACGACAACACCGCCATCAAGGAGTTCCTGCAGAACCACATTGCCCTTTACAATTATTCGGTATCGGGTAATAGCAACGACTCTATCGTGATGATGAACGGCAAGTATATGTCCTTGACCTCCAACTCACTCGGAGGCCAGTCGATGACCCTCGCCGGCAACGTCGGCAACGGCGTGCTCTATACTCTCGACAAGAAGGTGGATTACTCGCCCAACGTCTTTGAGTATCTCAAGAAGGATGCAGAGATTGACTCTGTAGCCAACTTCCTATATGAGTTCAACCAGTATGTATTCGACCCCGCACTCAGTGTGCCAGGAGAAATCAAGGACGGACAGACTCATTATCTCGACTCAGTGTCAGTGCTTGAGAACGAGATGTTCAGCCATCTCGCTGCCAAGTTGGCTTCTGAGGACAGTACCTACTGGATGGTTATTCCCACCAACGACGAGTGGAACAGGTTAGTGCCTGAATACGAGAAGTATTACCAGTATGACAACTCAGTGGCAAAGCGCGACTCGATGCAGTATGTGAACGCACGTCTCGCCCTGCTTCGCGGAACAATCTTCAGTCGCACCCAGAACCCCGACAGAAGTGTAAGGGACTCTGCCATGTCAACAAGTTCTGTTAGATATGAATTACGCGATTATGTATATGGTTCAGCCGATGCCAAGTACTATCAGTATGACAGACCGTATGATGCAGGTGGTGTGTTCACCGAGACAGAGGATTACGAGTGCAGCAACGGTAAGGTGATGAAGACCAGCAAATGGAAGATTGACAAGAAGCAGACCTTCCTGCAGTCAATCATCTGTGAGGGTGAGGACAACGCACGCCTCGACTCTGTTGACCAGTTGACCACCAACACTCCTCTCACCATTGTCAGGGTGGCACAGAACAATCCATATTATGGCAAGCTGTCAAACAACCGTTATGCCGAGATTACTCCGGCGCGTGGTGCCGCAAGTAACATCAAGGCAGTGTTCAATGTACCTACTGTGCTCTCCAACATCGGTTATGACATCTACATCACTACCGCCCCGGCACTTGCCGGCGACACTTTGGCAACAGACGCTTCGCGCCTGCCCACCAAGTTCCGTGTGAGAATGGCTTATAACGATGTTAACGGCAGACAACCGTCTAAGGAAAGCGAGTGGACCGTGCTCCAGAAGGAACTGATCACAACAGCTGACGAGGTGGATTGCTTCAAGGTGGCTGAGAATGTTCAGATACCTTATTGTTCCGCCGGTGGCGAGATAGCTCCTCAGGTGAAGCTCATTCTCGACACACGTGTAAGTAACAATGATG
>JALFIX010000046.1 GCA_022775105.1 Prevotella sp.
CGCAAGTGCGCCGAGGTATATGGTATCAAGCCACCCTCCATGCTTTTTTATGGTCCTGCTGGTTGCGGCAAGACGTTCTTCGCCGAGAAGATGGCTGAGGAGATTGGCATCAACTTCATGAAGATTGTGCCTGATGACCTCGCCTGTACTTGGGTACACGGAACACAACAGAAGATAGGTGAAGTATTCAAAGACGCAGAGAAGAAAGCACCCACACTGCTGTTCTTCGACGAGTTCGATGCCATGGTTCCCAAACGCTCCAGTGACGAGGCAAACCAACACTATGACAGTGAGGTCAACGAGTTCCTCTGTATGCTCAACAATGCCTCCGAACGTGGTGTCTATGTCCTTGCCGCCACCAACCATCCTGAACGCATCGACAAGGCTGTGCTACGGACAGGACGTATCGACGAGATGGTCTATATAGATATGCCCGACAAGGAAGCCCGCAAGAGTCTGTTCTCGTTGGCACTCTCTAAACTTCCCTCGGATGAGGGGATTGATATCAACCGACTGGCAGAGCTGACCGAGGGCTATAACTGCAGCGACATCAGTTACATAGTGAGGGCGGCGGCAAGAAAGATGTTCAATGCCACTATCAAGGGCTGCGCAGACGAGTACCAGCCTATCAGCCAGACTCTGCTCGAAGAAGTCATTTCCAAGAAGCGTCCTTCTGTCAGTGGCAGAGACCTGCGGGAATACGAGCGAGTGAGGAGTGAGTTCTCTCCAAAGGATGAGAGCTGTCATCAAGCCACTATAGGTTTTAGATAAGTAATAATCAATAAATTGAAGTGATATGAAAGAGAAGATTTTGGAAGCATTCAGAGACTTGGGTTTCAAGTTGGAAGAAGAGGAAGGCATGGGTTACTGTTTCAAATACGAGGGACTGAACCTGCTGTACATGTACAATGAGAACGATGAGGAGTTTCTCAATATTGCACTTCCCGGCATCATTGACGTGGAGGAAGATAGGATGTTGCAGATATGCGCCTTGTTGGAGAAGATCAACTCCACGTTGAAGTATGTCAAAGCCTATATGCTTGGAAACAGCGTCTGGTTGTTCTATGAAAGAGAGATTTTGGGCGAGGAAGACCTGATGACGGTAATCTCACGCATGATACTTCACTTGGAGGCTGGACTTGCTTTTGCCCGCAAGGCAATGACAGAGATAGAGGAAACAATGACAAACGATTCGTCCGATGATGATAACGAATAAAATGAGAGGGAAAGACTATGACAAAGAAAGAAATGATATTGGAGGCTGTCGAGAGTTTCGGCTACAAGCCCCATGTGGATGACGACGGCGACATTTGTGTCCGCTTTCAGATGAAAAGCATCTGCTTTCTGATTGGCCAGGAGGAAGAGCAGTATATTTCGGCTATTCTGCCCCAGTTCTCCGAGGTGAAGGAAGGAGAGGAGACCCTCACACTGGCTGTTTGCAACAAGGTGAACCGTGAAGTAAAGCTCGCCAAGCTGTATATCGACCAGACATTGAAAAGCGTGACAGCCAGCTGCGATTTTTTCTACACCGATATGGAGAGCCTGAAGAACAACACGAATCATGTTCTGAACATCCTCGGCATGGTGCGTTCCGCATATCACAGGGCTAAAGCCGAGTTTGCTGAGATTTAAGTAATAGACACGTATTGTATAACCACATAAATGTTAGAAACGATGGAAGAAGTAAAGGACAAGAAAGAGATGAAGAAGACGCAGGTTTTCAATGTGATTATCCTCGACCGCAGCGGTTCGATGGAATCTATTCGTCAGGCTGCCGTGGAGGGTTTCAATGAGACCTTGGCAGGAATCAAAAAGGCTCAGGAGAAGTTTGCAGAGACACAAGACCATTTCGTGTCGCTGGTAACGTTTTGCAGCTGTGAGACGAAGCACGTGTTTGACAAGACACCTGTGGCAGATGCCCATCCGCTGAAGATGGAGGATTTCCAGCCATGTTGCACCACACCGCTGTATGATGCCATGGGCATTACGCTCACAGCCATGCGCAAGCATGTCAAGGAGATTGAAGACAGCGTGGTGGTTGTCACCATCATCACCGACGGCATGGAGAATGCCTCGCATGAGTACAACGGCAAGACCATTAAGGAACTTGTGGAGCGTCTGCGTGGCGAGGGATGGACATTCACCTATATGGGTGCCAACCAGGATTCCGTGGAAGTCGCGATGCAGCTGTCCATCCGCAACTCTCGCAACTTTGCCTATAGCCACGAAGGCACACGTGCCTCGATGGGCAAGGACACCAGTACGCGCATGAACTTCTTCTCGCGTCTATCGTGCATGAAGATGCAGGAGGCTGACGGATGTTCAGCACCAATGTCAGCGGAGGAGCGGCACAACCTATATACCAGTATGGCAGATGAAGCTTTTGATGAGGAGGAAGGAAAATGAAGACTAAGATAACATCGATGAAAAGGGCTTTCATCCTGTTCTGGCATGGGTTGACCGCCCTCCTTGCCGGCATTGCCAACTGGTTTACGGTGATATTGGGAATGAGTGATGACTCCAAGTACGGTAAGTTCCTCCGTCGAACGGTGGGCAGCTGCTTTGCGTTCCTGATGCTGTTGTTGGCCATAGCCGCATGTTGGGATTTCTGTCGTACCGCCTGCTATCGTTTGGAGGTAAACAATCATTTTGATGATTCGTATTACGATGGACAGTATATCTCGCGCAATGTAACCTATTACACCTACTACGACGAGGATGGCTTTCTGAAGACTGCTGACGGCAAGAAGACCATAAAGGGCATCAAGTGGATAGCCAAGCCATTAGGCATGGACTCACTGATTTGCTATAGTGACGGCAAGAAGCGCGGATATTTCAATATGTTCACTGGCGAGCCGGTCATAGAGCCGAGATACAACCATGCGTGGATCTTCTCCGACGGAGTGGCATCTGTGGATGACGGAGGCTGGATCAAGTTTATCGACTCTTCTGGCAAGGTTGTGCTGGATCCCAAAATACCTTATATATCAGGTGCGGAGGGGTATGTCTTTCACAACAACCTCTGCGTGGTACACAATGACCGCCGTGACCGTTTCGGTCTGTTGGACAAGCAGGGTAAGTGGGTGTTGAAGCCTGAATACTACTCTGTCACATCTTCCAATAGTTATTGGATTGTAGAAAACGGAGAGGGCATGAGCGTATTGGACAGTACGCTGAACACGGTCATTCCGTTCACAAAAGGTCAAATCTGGGTAGGTGGGGAATACATCAGTGTCACTCTCAGCAACCACATCATTCAACGTTACGACCATAGCGGTGAGATTATCAATGATTTCTACATCAATGACGTAACATATATGACCTACGAGTCTGACGAGTTGCGCTATACCACCTCTAAGGAGTACAATGAAGAAGGCACACTCACAAGTGAGACGGATAATATTGAGCCGTTGCCGGTTGAGAAAATGGCAAAATGCAGACGCTATGAGACGGAATGTGGATGGTATGGACTGATGACTGCAGACGGCAAGGTAATCACGCCTCCTTCATACAGTAGCATCAAGGCAATAGGATATGACACGTATCTTTGCAAGGACAATAGCGAAGATGGTGTGCTACTGAATGGTAAGGGTGAACGTATATAGACCAAAGTGTAAGTTTATATAGATGTTGGAAATGTTGGCCGTGTCATTACTTTTATTAATGACACGGCTGCAATGACCAACGAGCTATAGGATGCCACTAAGCCAGTGTTGGAGAAAATATGGATAGCATGGAGTTTCCTATTCCAAAATAACGACGGCCAAATTTTCGAATAATTATGTGTCAATAACCAGTCTGAAAAACTGGGCGATTTCGGTTGCGACATTTTTTCACTATGTCCTCGCTATGTCGTTTAAACACGATTTTTGCATTTTAAACACATAAAGTGTGTAATAATGTTAAACCATTAAGATTTAATAGGGAATTTTTTGGTAAATAATACTTTTTTAGTTAAATTTGCACCGATTCTTAAGGCAATTATGCTTTCTGTGTCAAAAAGTCAACGTCATATCAGGTAACTGGACATCAGGCCAATTATGAAGGTTACGACAACGAATTCCTACAATAGACCTCCGCACTACTCACGTATGGCGGTGACCCCCTCCTATTGATTGACTTATTTTTGGAAAATGATAAAAACTTCTGATGTTCATTGGTATCCGATGCGTGTTACGTATGGTCGGGAAATAGTGATAAAAGAGTTTCTTGACAAGGCGGAGATAGAGAGTTTTTTGCCTATGCGCTATGATATAATAGAGACAAAAGATGGTATTAGTCGAGAACTTGTACCAGCTGTATCAAATATCATATTCATTCGTTCCACGCAAAAGGAATTGACTTATATGAAGATGTATGACAAAAGATTCGAGCCACTTCGTTATATGATTAGAAAACTTGATTATGATAACAAGCAAGAGATAATCACAATTTCGGACACTGCTATGGATAATTTTATGAAAGTCTCAAGAGTGCCAGATGAAAAAGTGTTTTATTTGGAACCGAATGATTTTGTGACAAGTCCTGCCGGGCGACGAGTAACAATTACAAGTGGACCATTCGCAGGAGTAGAAGGAGTAATCAAAAGAATACAGCGCAATAAACATGTTGTAGTGCAGCTTGACAATATAATTGCGGCTGCAATAACGTATGTTCCCGCTGAATATCTTGTTTATAGTTAATAATTTAAGCAACTAAATATTATTATTATGGAAAGAAAGAATATCTTACATCTGTCGGCAATGTTATTAGCCGCTTCGTTGTTTTATGCTTGTGCACCAAAACCAACTCCACTTCCCCCAGCTCCAGTAACCCATGTTGTTTACTCGCCAGGAGAAAATCTTACAGCATTGACAAAAGTTCACGAAACAGATTATGCGTGTGGTTTCCCATTCGGTGGGGACAATGGTAAAAACTTGTTTTTTACTGTAGCGGATAATGCTAATCTTAACTATACGAATATATATAGAAAGGATGTGCCTACAAATATGTCATTGATTCAGCTTACAGGTGGAAATAGCCGTAATGAGGCGCCTTCGTATTGTGCAGTCACAAATCAGGTGGCATTTGCCGGACGCCCGGAAGGTAATTCAATATATGATATTTATATTGTAAATGCATCCAAGGGAGGAGCTTTGACGCAGGTTACCAATACTCCGGATTATCATGAACAATATCCTAATATCAGTCGGGACGGTAAAAAGATTGTTTATGAACGACGTCTTCGTTCTGCCAATTCCAAAAATACTGAACTATGGGTTAAGAATATGCAAACTAATGAGACCATGCAGATTGGTCTTGGAAGAACGCCATCTTTTTCACCTGACGGTAAGTCTATAGTGTTTGTAAAATACGCAAATGATAGTTATACAACATGTTTGTGTGTTGTTAACTCTGATGGCAGTAACCTCCGAATAATAACTGATGCAAGTTTGGGCAGTGTTTGGCGACCTTGTTTTAGTCCTAACGGCAAACAAATTGTATTCCAGTGCAGAAAACCCCAAAAGGGTGATGATGACCTCTATATTATAGGAGTCGATGGTACAGGTTTGACACAGTTGACTATTAACAAGTCATTTGATGGAGAACCATATTGGGCTAACGATGGTTATATCTATTTTACCAGTGACAGAGGTGGCATAGACAGACATTATCAGATTTGGAGGTTTAGTTATGGAAAACAAACTGACATTGAAACAACAACTGTCACTCAGCCAACGAGAACAAGTACAAGTCCTTCAGTTCCAGAGTATAGGTATCACACGGTTTCGGCTGGAGAGACAATAACAGATATTGCCAAACGTTATGGTATTACGGTTCGTGATATTATCAAGTGGAATGGGTTGACTACTATGACAATCACAGCAGGAATGAGACTTAAAGTATCTCAGTAATGACTAATTTATTTTGCCGTTTATTCATTGCAATTATACTGACATTTGTCAGCACAGTCTTGCATGCCCAGACCTTTAAGGCGGAACGTTTAAAGAAAGCCGTTGAGGTCTTGGGCTTGCAAATTGTGAAAGATTCCCTTATGCCTGACACAACGTTGTCATTGAAGTCTAAGGATGGAAGGTCTGTGTGTCTGCGAACCGATTTAATGGGCGAAATTGAACATGTGGGAATACCGTTGTTTAATGATATAATGCGTTTCCTCCAACCTTCTCCTGTATATGATTTCTTGGAGTACGCAGCCTTGAATTGGAAATACAAAATTAACCCAAATCAATTATATTTGTCTAAAGTGATCTTTAAGAAAGGCAGCTGGGAGTTGCTGTTAAGAGGAAGACTCAATGAATGTGAATGTTTCATTGAAAACCGTGAAGACAAACTATATGTGGTTACCTGGCAAAGTGCAGGACAGGATGTTGCAGTTATAGGAATACCAATTGAGTATGAGCTGCTTAACAACGACACACGAAGGAATATGGAACGCGATTTCATAAAGCATCTCAGAGAAAGTAATGTAATAGTTAAACGTCCAAAGCCAACAATCGTTGATGAAAATAATCTGAGCTTATATGGCATAGAAGATTTGTATGTTTTGCCCGGCAAATCATATATTGTTAGTTTGCTAAATCAAAATGTATATTATAAGCTGACAACAGTATATGAAGCTGCCGATACTGTTATAAACAATAAGCCAGTTACTATTAATGTGGAGGGTATTCTGCCTGTAGTAGTCAACGATCCGGAATTTCCGGCGGAATCTTTTGCAAATCTGTTGAACTGTAATGATTCGTCAGTGCCAGACGTGACTATTGAACTTGATTTTCATCTTAGTAACTACCATCGTGAACATATTTCTATGCCGTTAAGCAGGTTTAAGGCCTTTTGTCGTCAGCAAGGATGTGGTCTTTACTTCGCATGTGACGGTGTGCATGGAGACATTGTAAGGGGGGTGCTTTTTGCAAGTAATTTGCCGAAAGGCTATAACCATCTGTTAAGTCTTCGTATATCAAAGGCTCAACTGTTCACTGATAACCCCTCTGTGGATGCAGATGTATATCTGTATATTCCGCCAATAGATAAAGAAAAACTTTTTGGAATAGCCCCAACAAAGAAGTCTGGTGTAAAATTGAAATTACAATGAAAAAAAAATTATTATTTAATTTAGTCTTTTTCGTAGCAATCTCTTTGCCTGCTATTGCTCAATCAAGGACATCTGTTATTCAGCGTGTCAATGAGATAAAGTCTAACAACGAAATTTACCTTTGGGATCAATTTACCCATACAGATGTTGATACCGCAAAAGTAGGAGCAGCCAAGCGACTAATACTTCATATCGAATCATTTCTGGAAGGTCAGGATGATGTGCAAGTAACAGTTGAACAGGTCTTGGGAAAAGCAGGCTTCTATAATATTGACAGAGGAAATCTGAAACAATGTCTAGCGTATATCAAAAAGTCAGATGTTGCCACTTTAGTTGGTAAACAGTCTTATGTCTCTGTCACTGAGACAGAAAGTGGGAATCGTGAAATAGAACAGGCTTTTGTCCCAGATGCCTTTACAATGAGGATTAAGGAAACTAACGATTTTATGTCGGTGTATAAATTGCTTAAGTCTTTTCAGGCTCAAGGCGAAATCCTGCAGTTTGGTAAATTAAAGGATGTAGAAGATTACAGTTCTTTTGACCTTATACTCTTTAATATGGTCACCCAAGAAGTGATAACACTACTTTCCCAAGAGGTATCACCGGGAATTAGAAAAAATATGCTTAATGGAAAAGATGATTCCTTGAGAAATTATGATAAGGCTACAACAGCTGTCATTTGGTATGTTAAATAACAAACAAATTGCGAATATGAAAAGATTAATCACTTTTTTTCTTTCCTTTCTTGTCGTTAGTGGAACTCTAGCCCAAGATATAAAGTTTTCTATTGTTGACGGAATACAGAATAAAGCCGTTAAGGAACGAATGGAACGAGGTGTCTCAAACTTGCTGAATGAAATTAATAGCGCCTGTGCACAAGAGAGACCTTTAAGGCTTGACAAAATGGATATGGCTTTGAGCGGGAAACATTCACTTCAGGCACTTTGGAAAAACCTGCATTTTATGTGTGAGGACAATCAAATTGTTGAAAGATGTCTGACATCAGCGGAAGGTTTTGTTATACGTAATATTTATACAAAAGTTAACCCCATGGTTAGTGACTACAATGATGAACCAGAGAGAGCGCTTACTGTGAGACTTACAAAAAACGGGCAGATTGCAAGTGTGGCAATGGCCGCAAGCGATGCTGTCTATGGGCGTATTATGGAGCAGGGTCTAAGTGTGACCGACCTTGAACGCCGTACGACTATTCTAAGCTTTGTTGAGAATTATCGAAGTTTCTATGATGAAAAGGACTTAAGTTCCATTAATAGAATTTTCAGTGACGATGCTATCATCATCACGGCTACCGTTCCAATGCAAAAGAGTCAGTCTTCTGATATGCAGTCGTGGCGTGAACAAATTAAATATAAGGTTCAGAATAAACCACAATATCTCACAAGCCTTGCTTCAAATTTCCAACGTAACAAATATATTAAAGTAACATTTAGTGATGTTGAAGTGGTTAGACATCCTGCCAATCCAAACTATTATGGAGTGACTTTGCATCAGCACTGGAAGTCGAGCACATATGAAGATGATGGTTATTTACTCTTGGTTTGGGAATTTCGTGATGGAGAAGATCCCATCATCCATTATAGGACTTGGCAACCGGATCGTATAGGCTCGCACACGATTACCAAAGAAGAGATTATCAATATTATGGATTTTAATATACCGACATTAGATTAATTGATTATGAGATACCGTATTTTTTTATCATTCCTTTTCTTGTGTGCCACGACAGTCTTCGTAATGGGCCAAAAGGCTGCGTCAGTAAAAAGTTTTTCTGTTACTACAGATCATATACCAGGAAGTGAACGACGTAATGACCTTAATGGTAATCCTTGTGCATTGGTTAAGATACAAGTGATCGATGATATTGATAGAATAGAAGGAAATAAAATAGGAAGTATTGTAAACAAAGGCGTAGAGAAATGGGTGTATATGTGTAAGGGATCAAGGAATATGCGAATACATCTGAAGAATCATTTACCTGTAAAGGTGATGTTTCAGGATTACAAAATTAATGGTTTGGAGAGTAATCGGGTTTACGAACTAATACTTGAGATACCAGATGCCCCCGCTTCCAATGTCACTGCTATTGTGCAAAATCCCACAAATTCCTCTGCAAAACAGCGGCTTACTATAAATTATTCTCCTAAGCATGCAATGGTACTCGTTGATTCCAAACCATATTCTGGCAATGGGAAAATTGAAGTTGAACTTCCAATTGGAGAACACGATTATGTCATAGCTGCAGAAGGATATATCACGGCTGAGGCTTCTGTTAAATTGACAGAATTTGCGCCAAGGGTTATAACTGAGACATTGCCTGCAGATCCATCTTACGTACCATCTTCAAGTCAGGAACCTGAGACAAAGCAGGGTATTCGAGGGCTCTTGTCTGTTGTAGGCAAGAGTGTTGGCCTGTCCAAAGAAGGAAAAAAATCAAAACAGAAAAAGGAGAAGAGTACAAAAAAATCTAAGAAAAATGAAATATCTAATAATCAACAAAATGAAAAATCAGAGCAAGTAAATAATACAAACCCAGCCCGCGCTACTGTTCCTTCGATGGATGATATATTGGGAAAAAATAATAATAATGTTGTGGAAGAATCCGAAAGTATTACTCCTACTTATGCTTTAAATGAATCATTTAAGTACACTTATGATGGAGTTACTTTCAAATGCAAGGCTAAAAAAGGATATGTAACTATAACTAGTTTTGATACTAATGCTGCAAATGTTACTATACCATCAAAAGTTTTATATAATGGAAATTATTTTCCTGTTAAGGCTATAGACACATTTGTCAATGGTAACAATTATAGTGTGGAAGTATTGACAATTCAAAATGGAATAGAGATAATAGGAAAATTCTCATTTGCAGAGTTTCGGAAACTAAGAGATGTTACATTGCCAAGTTCTATTAAATCAATAGGCAAAAAGGCGTTCCGTTTTAATACAGGGATGGTGTTTCACCTCCCAGGTAATATTAATGAAAATTCTATTCGCTCAGGTAAGGAAATTAGATTGTCAAATTGATTATTTATTAACATTTAACAGATTTTATTATGAAGAGATTATTAACAATTGCATTTGCCATGGCAATGACAATGGCTGTTTCTGCACAAATTACATGGAATGTAAAACTCGGTGGCGGTTTCGCTATGTGTGCAGGAGGTAATGATGAAGGTGATATGAAAGGCAAGTTCGTGGGGAAAATTGGTGCAGGTATTGAAATGCCCTTAACCCACAATTTCTCCCTTATGCCATCTCTCGAAGTCGCTTTGAAAGGTACAAAATGGTCTTATAATGATTATGGATTGGAATATGAGGAGAATTACAGTCCTGTTTATCTCCAAATTCCAATTTTAGGAGCGTATCGTTTCAATATTAATGACGATTGGAATTTAACCATTAAAGCTGGTCCATACTTTGCGTATGGTATTTCTGGTAATGTAGATGCAAAGGCATCTTATGATGGTGAGTCTGCCTCAGATGATGCAGACTTGTTCAGTGATTTGGGTGCTAAACGATTTGATGCTGGAATTGATATTGGTGTTGATTTCGAATATCATCGTTTAGTATTTGGCCTTGAGTTTGAAAGAGGATTTACAAGTTTCGCTCCATCAGACTCAGGTGTGGACATTTACAATCAGGCAACATATGTAACCGTAGGGTATAAATTCTAAATACTAATACTTTGCACATTGTCCAATTATGATATTGACAATGTGCATTTTTTATCTTTAAATTATTAGCAATGTTTTGGCAAGAATTTATTAATCGTTATGAAAACAATCCGTCAATTTAAAAGGGTGTCCATATTGGTGGTCTTCCTCGTGATTGGAGTTCTGTCTTCAATCGCCCAAACCGTTTCTTTTTATGTGGTTAAGAAAGGTGATACCATAGAATCAATCGCCAAGAAATATAATGTTAGTAAAGATATACTATTAACATTAAACCAGGATGCTTCAAAGGGTATATATGAAGGAATGGAATTGCAAATTCCTATAGGAAATAAACAGAGTAATTATGATAGTAACAATTCAACTGATAATTATTCTGGCAGTTCAGTAAATTCTTCAAATAATGTCAATACGGATGCACAAGGCACTTGGGAAATATCGTATGAATTGGGATATGGTTTTTTGAAAAAAGAAGAAGGAGCTAACGGAAGTGCTTATGAATATAGAGCTACATTTGGAGCTAATTATGTTTTACCGTATGGGCTTTACTCAGGAATAAGAATTGGTTATAATTCTTCCAACTATTATAGTTATGCATATGCTAATAAAGTAAGTTATAGTGGTGAGATAACGTGCCATTTATTATGTATTCCTCTTGAGTTGGGATATCGAGCAACGTTCAATTCTGCTAAGACTGCTGGTATAGCACCTTTTGCAGGTATTGACTTAAATGTTGGCTTATCTGGAAAACAGAAAGTCAAAATCAATAAAGATGAAGAAAGTGTAGACTTGAAGATAGGGGGAAAAATTGGAATTGGAGCCAGAATAGGTCTTAGACTTCTTATATGGGGCTTTGATGTGACAGGATCGTATGTGTTTCCACTCAATGATAAGCAGAAAGGATATTTTGGGGAAAAATCATTTCCGGAAATTTCTATTGGTTGTGGTTTTTGATTAATTAGTCTTTCGGAAAAATTGTTTGGTGTTTTCGGTAAATGATTCCAACTAAGTTAAAAGTTACCCATTGTTTTTATCTTTGGATAACTTTATTTCTTCTACTTAACACCCCTCTCTGCGCTCAGGAGCGGAATGTCGGTTCCGTTGAGGGTGGTGTGCAGATGGGAGTGAATAACCTAACTGATGGGACATGGAACATGGGCTTTGAAATCAGGTATAATCTGAAGAAAGTTCCTGTGGATGTCGGACTGCTGACGGAGGTGGACTTTTATAACGGGGTGTTTAATGCCGTAGGCAAGTTTGCGGTGGTCGGCGATTACAACTTTAAGAGGGAGGAAAACTTCTCTCAGTACGTGGGATGTGGTGTCGGCTATGGAATATTGACGAGGAATTCGTGTTGTGGCAGTGATGATAAAGTAAAATGCTTGATTCTTTCACCTCGTGCGGGCATTGAGTTGCTGAAGTTCCTTAGACTGACTGCTACGCTGAATATCCCCATTGCAAGCCATACCCCGAAATACGTGTCAATCACCGCGGGAATTTGTCTCGGAGGCAGAAGGAAATAAGATAATTCAAAATAGTATTAGCATCCCCGGTTTCATTAACCATATGAAGCCGGGGATGTTTGTATTCTATCAAATTCGCTTTTTTTTGCGAATATGTTTGGTAGTTACAAATAAATTGATTAAATTTGCAGCCAGAACAATGACATAGAGCAATAACTTGTTTTTTATAACTAAATAAATATGAGTATGAAAAAGGAAATTAGAGGAATTATTTGCCTGTTGTGGGCAATGGTAATGGTGGCATCTTGCTCTGACAACAGTAAGATGAAGGGCTTGCTTGAACAGGTTCCGGCAGATGCCGACGTGGTGTTTGTGGGCAATGTGAAGACGGTGCTTGAGTCTGCGGGCGGCGCATTGGACAACTCTCAGGTTATTCTTCCGGCATTCATCAGCGACAATATGTCTCAGGGCGAGAAGCAGAAATTTGATGAAACTAACGCTTTCCTGAAAGACTCTGGCGTTGACCCGGAAGCTTGCGCGGTGATAGGAACAGAAGAACATGGCAATGGGATTCTCGTTTTCTCGCTTTCCGACAAGGACAAGTTCCTCAAGGCTATCGAGGCAAAGGAATATAAGAAAGAAAGTGAGAATGGTGATGTTGTGGCTTACAGCAAACTGTCGGAAAATATGAATTATTTTGTTGTGGTGAATGACTCATACGCATATTATCCCATTGATGGTGTATGGGTTGAGAGCGATTTCAAGCCCATACCTTATCTAACGACTATGATTGATAAGGCCGGGGAAAGCAATTTTGCCGATACCAAGTTTGGCGATTACATATTGGATGGAAATGCCGGCGGACTTGCTTTCAGACTGCCAAAGAGCGTTGTGGAGAGAAATCTCAGTGATGTTCCTGCCGAGGCTAAGGATTTGTTGGACGGAGTGTTCTGTCTGCGTGGCAATTTGACTGATGACAAATGCACTGTTGAATTGGGACTGTTTGAAAAGGACGGCAGCCAGTATGATGTTGATAAGCTGAAGAAATACCTGAATATAAATGCCTCAATCAGCGAGAATGCACTCGCCATGTTGGGAAAGGACGAATTCTTGGTATATGCAGTCAGTCTCAAGGATTTCAATTGGAACAATTATCTTGACTTGGTGTCATCCGCAACACAAATGTCACGTTTTGACAGGGCACGCATGAATGCTTTTACAGGCTATTTGGAGAAGCTTGATGGCACGGCTGCATTAGGCTTTGGAGTGAAGAATGGCGTTGAGTCTTTTGGAAAGATGAATGGCAAGGACATGTTGGCACAGATGTCCGCAACCTTGGTGGTGGAGACTAAGGAGGGTAAGGCAAAGCAGTTGGTGGAAGACATGAAGGGACTGCTCGAACAGTTAAGGATTCCTTTCGCCGAGTCAGATAATGGGTTCACCATCAAAACAGCCCAAATGGGGTTGGAAGGCGAGATTAGTGTGCGACATGAGGGTGACATAATAGCATTGGCCAACCATCCCATTGCCAAGGATAACGCCTGCAAGGTGGTGAAGGCTTTTGACATCACCGACTGCCTGTTTGCCATCTGTGTGGCATTGGACAAGGACAACAAACTGTTGCGCGACGTCAATATTGACAGCGACGTGAATATGGCATTGATGGTGAAGTCAGGAAACCTGAATTCGACATTGACAATGGAGATAAAAGGCGGCGACAGCAACGGTGGCGTGATTGCCAAGGCTGCCAAGATAATCCTTGCCTTGAAAAAAATGTAATAATGATGGAAGCAATAGAGGTAAGGTCGCTCCTCCCGAAAGTTTTCTCGGGGATGGAGGACACCGATAAGATTCGCTCTTCCCAAATTTGGGAAGAGCAATCTTTTGTTTTGCGGCGAGGCTGCAGGGTATGCATTCAGGCCGAGTCGGGAAGCGGGAAGTCCTCGTTGCTGAGCTTTATCTTCGGCGTACGCAACGACTACAATGGCGAAATACTTTTTGACGGCACTGACATCAGGACTATCAGTGTGGGGCAATGGTGTGACATACGTACAAAGACGATATCTCTGCTGCCGCAGGACATGGGCCTGTTTCCGGAGTTGACTGTAGCGCAAAACATAGAACTTAAGAACAACAGGACCTGCCACAAGAGCAGCGGACAGATAAAAGACCTGTTGGAGAGGGTGGGTATAGCCGAGAAACGTGATGTGGCGGTGGGCAAGTTGAGTATCGGACAGATGCAGAGAGTGGCACTGGTGCGTGCCGTGTGCCAGCCGTTTGACTTTATCTTCCTCGACGAGCCAGTCAGCCATCTCGATGCCCGCAACAACCGCATCGTGGCGGACATAGTAGGCGAGGAGGCCGACCGTCAGGGTGCCGGCATAATAGCGACATCAGTGGGCAATCACCTACTGCTCGAAAACGCACAATTCGTATCATTATAATAATATTAAATGAGGATGGGACAGGTGTTTAGACATGAGATATGGTGTCTTCTCAGGAAAAACATTTCCAAGGGACAATTGTTAGGATATGCCATAGCCAACGTGGTTGGTCTTTCGGTGATACTTATCGGCATACTTTTCTTTGCCGACAGCCAAAACTCGATTACCGACGACGACAAGTTCTTTTCGGATGACTATATAGTGCTGTCGAAAAAAGTGGATGGCATAGGGTTCAAGCCGGTTTGTTTTTCTGACGACGACATAAAGAAGTTGAACGAGCAGAAATGGGTGCAGAAGACAGGCAAGTTCACTGCATCACAGTTTGCGGTGAACGGAGCCGTGAATTTGGGCGGAAGGGGGTTGTCAACATATCTTTTCTTTGAATCGGTGCCTGACGATTTCTTTGATGTCGCGCCGCGTGACTGGAAATTCAATCCTGACGAGAAGTTTGTGCCAGTGATACTCAGCAAGGACTACCTGACACTGTACAACTTCGGTTTCGCTATACCTCAGGGACTGCCTCAAGTGAGCGAGCAAATGGTGGGAGCAGTGCCCATTATGTTGAGGCTCACGGGCAAGGATAATGTCACTGAGAGCTTTGAAGCCGCCGTGGTGGGTTTCTCCTCGCGTCTCAACACCATTGCCGTGCCACAGGATTTCATGGATTGGGCAAACAAGAGATATTACTCGGGCGAGGAGCAGTCTCCCTCGCGTCTGATTGTCAAGATAAACCGTTTTGAGGCATCCGACATGAGGAAATATCTCGAGAACGAGGACATCGAGATTGCCGGCGACAAGAAACAGGAGGGCAACATATCACAATTTCTGAGTGTCGTGTCGAGTGTGGTGGCATCCAATGGGGTTGTTATCAGCATTCTTGCGCTTTTCATTCTTACCTTGTCAATATTCTTGCTGCTTCAGAAGAGCAGGGAGACGATAAGGAAACTGATGTTCTTGGGATTCTCGCCAAAGGAAATCAGCAGGTATTATGAGGCATTGGTATTGTCTGCCAATGTTGCCATTACCATAGTCTCGACAGCTGCCACCGTCTTTTTCCGTACGTTGTGGATAGAGCAGCTGCGCGAGATAGGGCTTGGAGGTGCTTCCCTTTTCCCGATGTTGGGGGCGGCGGTTGCCTATCTGGCGCTGGTTACGACATTCAATGTGTATGTGATAAGAAAAAAACTGTATGGTATTTGGCATATTTCTTGCTAATTAATACAATGATTTGAGCGATAGTCTTTTCCTTTAGAATTCCATATATCTTTGTCCTTCTATCTTACAAGTCTGTTATTTCTTTTATGTAATAAATGTTTGAAAATATCCTTCACATTCACATGTTTTATATATATCATTGTATAATAGTGGGTTATGGGTGTGAATATATGGTGAAACATGTGAAGGATACAGGATGAATTAGGATATTTTAACTTGATTTTCTTGTGATTTTGATGAATTTTTGCTAATTTTGCACTGTGAAATTGCCATTTCCGGCTTATGTCTGAACAGGGCAATCGGTTGATAACTGAATCGGGCATTCAGTTGACAACTGAATCGGGCATTCAGTTGAGACTATAACTGGGCAATCAGTTTTAATATCAATAACTATAATAATAACATCATGGCATACAACCCTTATATAACATTGGTGAGAAAAGACCGCAAGGGGCAGAGCCGAGTGTCGGTTCTTACGCTTTCAAAGACTATGGACAAGATACGCTCTAATGTGAATATGGATGAGTTTGAGGCTCTGCGTACTGACATTAAGTATGGCAACAAATATCTTGTAAACCGTACGTCCTCGATGCACCGTCTCTATCCTTCGGCAAAACTGAAGAAGGGGGATGATGGACAGCTGAGTCCCTTGGAATACCGTGACATGCTTTTGCTCTCGGCAGGTCCTGTGGTTGAGGAAGGGGATGTGGATAAGCTCAAGCAACTCTGTGGCATACTTCCAGTCACGGCAGCGGCGTTCATGGGCGCAAGTGGCAGGACGCTGAAAATTCTCGCAAGGGTCACGTTGCCCACAGGTAGCCGTCTGGAGAACCCTGAGGAGATGGACCATTTCTTCCGCAAGGCATACTCAGTGGCGGCAGCCCTGTATGGCAGCCTGCTCAACGTGCCGGTGATGCCCTCGGGAATTACCGACGGCTCGTCACCGGTGATGGCCACTTGCCGCATCAGTGCCGACTCGTCGCCTCTGATTAATACCGAGGCGGTTGCTATGAAGATTAACGGCAGCGAGCCTTTTGTCAGCCATACGTCAAAAGAGCTGGACATTAAAGCTGAAGACAACGAGGTGACAGTACTGGCGAGGTTTCTTGACGGTCATTACCGTTTTCGCTATAACACGGTTCGTGGTGCCACGGAATATCTCGACAAGCGGATGGCTTACTGGGGATGGCGGGCATGCGACATGCGTTTTGTCAATAGCTTGTCGCTCGATGCCCGTGAGTCGGGTATCGACGCCCGCCCCAAGGACGTGCTGACCTATCTCAACTCTTTGCGCATACAGTCCATTGACCCCGTTGACAGTTATCTTTATGCCACGGCTGCACAATGGGACGGGCATGACTACATTGCAGATGTGGCGGCAAGGGTGAAGACCGACCTCCCCCAGTGGACACAGTGGTTCAGGCTGTGGTTCTTGGGGATGGTGGCTCAGTGGATGGGCTACAACGGACGCTACGGCAACAGCATTGTGCCGCTGCTTGTTGCGCCGCAAGGGTGGCACAAATCCACATTCTGCCGCATGCTGCTGCCCCCCGAACTGAAGTGGGGCTATCTTGACAATCTGAAGTTTGACAACCAAAAGACAGTGATGCAGTCGATGACGGAGTTCCTGCTGATAAACATCGACGAGTTCAACACGATATCTAAGAAGACCCAGGAGGGATTTCTGAAGAACACTCTCCAACTCGCCACCATAGCCATGAAGCGTCCCTATGCGCGTCGTGTGGAGCAGGAGAAGCGTATGGCGTCCTTTATTGCCACGAGCAATATGGCCGACATACTTTCCGACCCCTCAGGTTCGCGCCGCTTTTTTGTGGTGAATGTCTCCAAGCCCATTGACACAGAGACTCCCATCAACTATGTCCAGCTCTATGCGCAAGCCGTGGAGGCAGTGAGAAACAACGAGCGCAGATGGTTTGATGACGCGGATATAGAGGCAGTTATGGCGCATAACCATAGGTATGCCTTGCTCAGTTCAGCCGACATCTATTTCAACGAATATTTTGTTGTCACCACCAAGGACGACCCGGATGCCTTGTGTCTCACCGCCGCCAGCATATTCGACTATATCCGCCGCCGTGCCGGTGCGGGTGTGATTACCGAAAGTCTTACCAATTTCAGTCGCTATCTCTCTAATGTGCCTGGGTTAGAGAAGACCCATTCGCGCACAGGCAATATATATTATGTGAAGTATTCGAGTTGACAATTTCCGTTTTTTCTTGCTCATTTAAAAAGAAATGAGTAACTTTGCAGCCGAAAAGAGATATAATGAAATATTGACATGGATAATATTTGTTATATACTGATAACAGGAGCCACCGGATTTATTGGTGGCTTCATTGTTGACAAGGCCTTGGAGAAGGGGATGAACGTGTGGGTGGCAGTGAGGCCTACGAGCAGTCGTAAGTATCTCTCTGACAAGCGTATAAACTTCGTTTATCTCGACTTCGACG
>JALFIX010000051.1 GCA_022775105.1 Prevotella sp.
AAAGGATATCCTTCTCTCAGGCAAAGACAGTTCTTATAATCCTGACGAGAAGTACATCCAAATAGCAGCCATGTTTAACTACATTGTAAATAAGAATGGTAAAATTGCCGTGGCATGCAGAATCATGGAGACTCGTCTTTATAACCTGTTTCTCAAAGAAGAAGAGAACTCCGTCATCTATAAGCAAGGACAAATTGACAAGAACCAATTCATCAAGGACGGCATCATAGACATGGCTCACCTCTTGGAGCGTTTTGTCGTTCACATGAACCAAACCTACAAGATGGATCACGACACTGAATTCATAGAGAACGATGCACGCAAAGTATTCCTTACTTATCTGCGTCCTGTAATCAATGGAATAGGCAGCTACCATATCGAAGAGCAGACACGCGACAACGACCGCATGGACGTAGTGGTTGATTACCTCGGCAAACAGTACGTTGTAGAACTGAAGATTTGGCGTGGCAACGCTTACAATGAGCGTGGAGAGGAACAACTGTGCCGTTATCTTGAATACTTCGGCCTGCAAGAAGGCTATCTCCTCAGCTTCTGCTTCAACAAGACAAAGAAGTCAGGTCTGCTGCCGCCAGTGGTGCTCAAGGGACGCACGTTGATAGAGGCGATTGTGTAATAAGAAACAGGCTGCACCCTACGGAACCGACGGGCGTGATTGCCGCCAATAACAAGTCGAACTATCGACAGTTGCTTGACATAGTGTCGAACAGACAACAACAATAATATTATTAACAACAAAAAAAATCAAATCATTATGGACTCAAAAGAAAAAGCCTTGGTAATAATGAAGAAGGTTCTTTCAATTATTATGCTGTCATTGGCAATATATCCTGTATATTCTCGAAATAATCATACAAGGATGATTGTCACAACAGACATAGGAGGTTCTGACCCCGATGACATACAGTCGCTCGTACACCTTATGGTAATGCTTAATGATGTTGACCTGGTAGGCATTATTTCCCAACACGCATGGGTTCCTTATGGAACTGGTGCCGTTGACGTTATCGAGAATGTCATAGGGGCATACGAAAAGGCTCTTCCCAATTTACTGATACACGACACCGACTATCCCGATGCAAATACTATTCGCAGTATGGTGAAAAAAGGACAACCAAATGCTGCCATAGCTTGTGTGGGAGAAGGGAAAGACTCAGAAGGCTCGGAGTGGATTATAAAGATGGTGGACAAAAAGGACAAGCGCCCTATATGGATTGCTGCATGGTCGGGAATGAATACCCTGGCTCAGGCTCTTTGGAAAGTAAGTCATACCCGTTCTCCCAAGGACGTGGAGAAGTTTGTGAGCAAATTAAGAGTATATGATATTCTCGGACAAGATGATGCCGGGGCATGGATAGCAAAGAACTATCCCCAACTAACATACATACGCAACAAGGAGGTTTACGGATGGCCAAAGGATGACGATTGGTACAGGAAGAATGTGCAGGAGAAAGGTCCGCTTGGCAAAGTATATGCCTCAAGGATATGGGCGACAGAGGGTGACACCCCTTCATTCCTATATTGTATCGAGAACGGACTAAACTCCCCTGAGCATATTGATTTTGGTGGTTGGAGCGGAAGATTTTCCACTTTCAAGAAAGAGAACATAGAAAGTATGGACTGGGTAAAGAAAAGCCATTTGGATGAGATGCAGTATGCTCCTTATCTCATGCATGGAGCATCCGAAGAGGGCAACGGAGCGATAACCAGATGGGCGGAAGACATTCACAACGATTTCAAGGCAAGAATGTTATGGACAGTGACCAACGATTATTCACGAGCCAATCACCATCCTGTTGCTGTCATCGATAATGACAAGTCACGACGGATAATCACGATGACTGCAAGGTCGGGTAAAGAGATTCTATTGGATGCAGGAAAAAGTTATGACCCGGATGGCGACTCTATAGTTTATAACTGGCAGTTCTACAAGGAGCCTTCTTCCTACAAAGGAAATCTGCAGTTTAAAGGCCGAAACACTCCATCCTTGCGATTGTTCGTCCCCGACGATGCCAAGGGCAAAACCATCCATGTCATATTAAAAGTCGCTGACAATCATACAACTCCCCTCTTTGCATATCGGAGGGTTGTGATTAACGTAAGATAATAACAATAGATAAACTTCTAAGACAATTGTTTAAGAAAATTATTGTTACATTTGACTCGTTCAAGGGGTGCATCTCTGCAAGGGAGGCTTGCGAGGCTGCAGCGGAGGGAATACGCTCTGTACTTCCCAACACCAACGTCATCCAAATTCCGCTAAGTGACGGGGGCGAGGGACTGGTGGAATGTGTCAAAAGATTGCTGCCAACCATTAACGTTTCATTGACTGTACATGGGCCTCTGATGGAGAAGGTCACTTGCTCTTATGCCATATCGCTCGACGGCAAGACGGCCTATATGGAAATGGATGCGGCAAGTGGACTTACACTCGTGCCGGAAGACAGGCGCAATCCCT
>JALFIX010000132.1 GCA_022775105.1 Prevotella sp.
CATTCTTCATTCTTCATTTACAAAAAGAATCCTTGATAAGCAATGCCAAGCGACACAGAAGGTTCGTCGTTATACTGGCTCTTGAGGAATCGCTTGGAGTATTCCGCCTTCACTACTACCTGCGGCACAGGCATCCAGTTGATGCCCAATGCCATACGCTTCTTTGCCGTATATTCATATTGTTGCTGTTCGGGCGAGGGAATATATGAATTGTAGTATTCATATCTGCCAAAGAGATACAGTTTCTGATTGTCCGCCCTCATTTTCGACCACTGCGAGAACACGTCATATCCAGCCTCAATGCCGTATGCCAAGGCATTCTTGCCGACGGGAGTCTTCTTGTAAGGCGCATTGTTGGCAGTGAGGTTGCGCTTGATACTGCTGATAGTAGCGGCATCGCCCACATAACCATAATCGATATTTCCGCGCACTATCCAGTTGAAGCGGTTGAGGGTGAAGTCGGCAGAACCTATCGCCACCACTCCCTTCACATTATCATATTGCTTCTTACCCTCGTTTTCGCCCGATGAGTTATACTTGTCGCCCTCAAGGTCGTGGGGGAATGAGTTGTGCATAGCCTTGCCGTAATATCCGCTCACGCCTATGCGCAGGCCTTTCACTGAATAATTGTCAAGGCGGGCAGCAAAGCCGTATTTGTTTGCCACCTTGAACTCCGACGACGAACCGGCACCGTTCTGCACCCAATTCTCACGATTGAATAGGAAGGCATCGAGACCTGCCACCACCATTGCCTCATAGCGGAAATCCCCTACGCGTCCCCACAGGCTCAATCCCGTGTCGTGCCATGTGGAGGGCAAGATGGTTCCCTCGCCCTCAGGACGATACACCGTGAAGAAGTTAAGCGGTTCGTGGTGGGCATTGAGCAAACCAATAGGCACAATGATATGTCCAAGTCTCACGTTCAACTCCTTACAGAACGACTTCTGAATCCAGAACTGCTCAAGTTCCACCTCACCGCCTTTCTCTATCTCCTGTTCCCATTCGCCTCCCTCCGAGAACTCCTTCTCCTGCGCGCAACCCGTGCCCGTGTGTTCAAATTCTATCTCCGACGACATAGTCCATCCCTTACCGAAGTCATATCCTATATATATGACTGCATGTGGAATGTCAAACCGTCCGTGACTCGGGTCGTTGGCATATTTCTTAGGGTCGCTATAGCGATACACATTGTCGCTATAGAAATTGCGGGTAAGTGCAACCTCACCATAGCCTCCCACACTAAGTCGGCTGCCCTTAACTCGCCGTGCTACACTGTCCGTCGTCACTGTTTGTGCCAGTGAAGCGGCAGCGGCACACGTCACCAAAATTAAGCTAAATAATGTTCTTTTCATCATCTCAATCATTTGTATTTATCTATTAATGCTAAATTTTGGTGCAAAAGTAGATAGATTTCACTTATTTGGCAATACCTAAATTTAGTGAAATTCGGGGATGAACTACCTACACATGGGGATTAAACATATGGAAAGACAAAACGATTATACTCAAAATAAGTTATAATCGCGAAGCATTTGATTAACTAAAACAACATATTTTCCTCGTTTGATTTGTGCGGTTGAATTATTTTTTGTATATTTGCAGCCGTTATGAACAACAATATAGAGACTCACCCATTTGTACCATTTATTCCCGAGGGAGCCAAGGTCCTCATGTTAGGCACATTCCCACCGGCATCTCATCGCTGGTGCATGCCTTTCTATTACCCCAACTTCCAGATGAAGGGCGTTTTTGGCTCAAAAATAGGAAAAAACGATGAGATTTGAATACAATATTTAACAATAGAAAGCGATATACGGCATATCGTTTAAGTATTTTAAGACTCACCTGTTATTGTACAAACTTTGCTCCATTATTTGTGGAAACACTGCATTTTTGCATCTATTCATCTAAGTATCAATATATTAAATAACCAAAACTCTACACTAACACTACATAAACACTGCACTAACACTACATAGTATTTCTCGTAGATAATTTTTTACAATCATTCAGATTACTCAATGTAGTCTATATGTAGTGTTTATGTAGTGTTAGTGTAGTGTTGAAAGGACATATCTTATTGTACTCCAATGAATTAAATAACAAAATGCAGTGTTTTGCAAAACTATATCCACGAAAACCGTCTTGGCATACGGTCTCCAGGGACGTCCGAGCATTACGAGCTCCACTCCAGGTTCTGCGGTGAGGCGGCATCCGCGGAGCACATATCCATGGTCTCTGCCCTCGGGTGTGGATGCCGCAGTGAGGTAGCCGCGCCCTAAACTGTGTATCTGGCAGTTGTCGAAGAAAGCGGTTGAGGAACCGAAGATGAAGTCAACGGTGCCTTCGATGTAGCAGTCCTTATAGTATTGTTTGGACATCTTGCCGTAGGTGACAAGAAACTCCCAAAAAAAGTGTAATAACAAGAAAGAAACGGAGCCCTCATACACGTATGTACGAGGGCTCTAATACTTGTTTCTGATTGAGTTTGTTGAATACAACTCATTCAAATCAGAACATTGTTTTTTGCTGACAACAGTAATATTATTTCGTTATTCATGCTGCCGTTCAGCCTTACTTGAATATTAGCTTCTTGCCATTCTTGATGAAGATGCCTCTGCCAGAATTGGACATGCGCTGTCCGCTAAGATTGTACACGGCACTGTTGTCGGTATCAGTCTTCACTGCCTCAATACTTGTGGGGAGTTCATTAAGCGACAATATTTTTTTGAAAAGGTTCCATCCTTCATCTGCACTATATGCCGCCACAGAGCCTTCCGGGACATAAAGGGTGGCTTCTTCGGGAATATCTGAAAACGCTTCGTTACCCAAAGCAGGAGGATTCACTGCCTCACATATCACGTTGGTCAACGCAGTACAATACTCAAAAGCACCGATACCGATTTCTGTAACTGAACTGCCTATGGTTACTGAGGTCAGAGCGGAGCAACTGCCAAAAGCATAATGGTTAATGCTTGTAACAGAATTAGGTATGGTTACGGAAGTTATTGGACTATCGGTAAAAACATAATCGCCAATACTTGTAACAGGATACCCATTAACAATACTTGGAATGTTGATTTCCCCGGAATACCCTTCGCCCCATACCACAGAGGCAGTCTTTGTCTCATCATTAAATTCATAGTAAATGCCATTGACCAAAGTGGTTTCTTGTGCTTTGGAGGACAATGAGAATACTATGCCCAGCAGGAGCAAAAGCGAGTAATTAACATAATGTTTCATAATTGTATTATTTTTATATTTGTAATATTTCAATAGCGAGAAGATACCTCTTATTTCACAACCTTCTTACCACCTACAATATAGATGCCTTGGGGCAGGGTGTTGAAGTCGTCCGTCGTTCCTACGCGACTGCCGTTGATATGATATACGGGCATTGCCTTGCCGTTGGCCATCACGTCCATGATGCCACTCTCCGTATCCTCTTCTACGATCGTGTAAAAACTCCAAGGATAAGCGTTTTCATATTTTTCCTTTGTACCCTTAGGCACATAAATGGTATCGAGGGCTTCACAGTACCAACCAAAAATACCTTGCCATGCACTGCTCGCTTCGGGTGGCGTCAGGCAGCGTATATGGAAATCGGATAAGTTTGTGCAATTACAGAAGCAAGACGTTCCTATATAGGTGACTGAGGCGGGAAGCGTGATGGAGGTCAAACGGGTGTGGCCAAAGAAGCAGTATGCTGCCAAGGTATCCACGCCTTCGGGAATAATGGTCTTCATGCAACCGGCTATCAGCGTGTTTGTGGCAGTTTCGATGATGGCATTGCATCCCTCACGCGAATCGTAGAAGGCATTTTCCTTTTCCACCATGATGCTATCCAATGATTCACAGTCGTAGAAGCAGGCACCACCTATCTGCTGCACGGCGCGGGGAATGCGGATGAATTTCAGGTTCTTGCAAGCTTCGAAGCAGGATGCGCCGATGATTTCCAAGGAGTCGGGGAGGTCGATGGAAGAGAACGCACAGTTATTAAAGCAATAACGTTCTATGGTCTTCAGGGAGTCGGGGAGCGTGACGGAAGCCAAGCTTGTACAACCACCGAAGCAAGAATCCAACACCTTCAAAGAATCAGGAATCACGATGGAGGTCAAACTGGTGCAACCGTTGAAGGCTCCCCATCCTAAAAGCTTCAAGGAGTCGGGAAGGGCAATGGCGGGCAGGGCTGTGCAATTCCTGAAGCAAATATTACCTATTTCTTTTACGGTCTTTGGAATCGAGACGGAGGTCAAGGCTTTGCAATCTTCGAAGCAACCATCGCCTACAGTCTTCACAGAGGCAGGTACCGTGACGGAGGGCAAATTATTGCACCGGTAAAAGGTAAATCCAGGCAATTCCTTGATGGTATTGGGAAGCGTGACGGAGGTCAAATTATAGCAATGCTTTAAGACTTCGCCCCCCATATCCTTCACAGAGTTGGGAATCGTGATAGAGGTAAACGCCTCGCAATGACAGAAAGCAGCATTGCCTATAAACTCTAAAGATTCAGGAAGCTTAATGGATGGCAGATTGACGCAGTCTGCAAAGCATCCACCGTTTATCTCCTTTATGGAGTTGGGAAGCGTGACAGAGGTCAAGCTTGAGCAACCAAAGAAGGCATCATTCTCCAGAATAGTCACGGAACTGGGAATGTCGATAGAGGTCAGTGATTTGCAATATTGGAAGCAACGTTCTGGCACTACCTTGATGGCATTGGGAAGTTTGACGGATTCCAATGCTTGGCACATACGAAAGCATGCCGCTCCTATACCTGATACGGAAGAAGGAATGTCGATGGAGGTCAGACCTGTGCACCAAGCGAAGCAGCCTTCTCCAATATACGCCACTGATTCCGGAATTTTGAAGGAGGTCAGGCTGCCACAACCATCGAAAAGACCATTGGGCAATTCCAGCTAGGGAGCCAGAATCGTGGCTGAGGCTAAAGCGGCGCACCCGACAAACCCTGTGGGGAGAATGTACGGATGCTAACCTAAAAACTGTCGCTAAACGATACATGATTGAAA
>JALFIX010000160.1 GCA_022775105.1 Prevotella sp.
GAATCGTTAAATTCAAAGATGAAGGGATTCCGTTCTGAACTGAGAGGGGTACGAGATATGCCTTTCTTTATGTATCGTTGCGCCATGATATTTGGATAGTCATGGTGCTAAGTCATCCACGGAGAATATCTACTGAGCCATCTACATTCAAACAGCATTTTGTCGTTGCAACGTTGTAATGGTATTTGGAAGGTGATGGCGAAGGGGACGTTATTACCAAAAACAATGAAGGAATGGGGCTATAATGACTCCAGTGTAGCTCCAGTGTGACTCCAGTGAACTATTAAGGGGGAAAATCGTGTATGAGCGAGGTGAGAGTGACGCAACATTAAAGTAAGATTGGAGGAAGCTGAATTAGATTTTCATATTATTAAAGAAAAAAAATGCAAAACATTTGGTCATATCACGAATATTATGTAATTTTGCACGCTAAATGAAAGATTGAAAGATTGTAAAATTTAAATTATTATAGTATTATGTCATACCTATTCTCATCAGAGTCAGTCTCTGAAGGACATCCCGACAAGGTGGCGGACCAGATTTCGGACGCTATCCTCGACCAGTTCCTGGCCTACGACGAAAAGGCACGTGTGGCTTGCGAATCATTCGTGACCACCGGCCAGGTAGTGATAATGGGCGAAGTAAGCTCCAACGTGTATATCGACCTGCAGACTATCGCCCGAAATACAATCAAGCGCATCGGCTATACCAAGGCTGAATACCAGTTCGACGGCAACTCATGCGGAATACTCAGTGCGATACACGAACAGAGCGGCGACATCAACCGCGGCGTGGACAACGGCAACGAGGAAGAACAGGGTGCCGGCGACCAGGGAATGATGTTCGGTTATGCCACCAACGAGACGGAGAACTACATGCCCGTGTCGCTCGACCTCGCCCATCTCATTGTGAAAACCCTCGCCGACATACGCAAGGAGGGCAAAGAGATGACTTACTTGCGTCCCGACTCAAAGAGTCAGGTGACCGTGCAGTACAGCAACGGCGGAGTGCCTGAGCGCATCGACACCATCGTGGTTTCCACTCAGCACGACGAGTTTGACGAGGACGAGAAGATGCTCGCCCGAATCAAGGACGACGTGATCAACATACTCATGCCCCGTGTAAAACAGCAGATAAAGTCGGAGAAGGTGCTTGCGCTCTTCGGCGACGACATCAAATACTACGTCAATCCCACGGGCAAGTTTGTCATCGGAGGTCCCCATGGCGACACTGGTCTCACGGGACGCAAGATTATCGTGGATACCTACGGAGGCAAGGGCGCACACGGAGGAGGCGCATTCAGCGGCAAGGACTCGAGCAAGGTTGACCGCTCGGCTGCCTACGCTGCACGCCACATAGCCAAGAACATGGTGGCAGCGGGCGTGGCCGACGAGATGCTCGTGCAGATAAGCTATGCCATCGGCGTGGCAAAGCCCATGAACATCTACGTGAACACATACGGACGAAGCAACGTCAACATGAGCGACGGCGAGATTGCCGCAAAGATTGAGCAACTCTTCGACCTCAGGCCCAAGGCCATCGAGCGACAGCTGAAACTGCGCCAGCCGATGTACAGCGAGACTGCCGCATACGGCCACATGGGACGCCAACCGCAGACCATCAGCAAGACATTCACCAGCCACTACCACGAGACGAAGACCATCGACGTGGAACTCTTCACATGGGAGAATCTGGATGCAGTTGACAAGATAAAGGACTGTTTTAAACTATAAATGACAATAAAGGATTCGACTATTGTAGCTACTGGGGAGAACGTGGTGATGCCAGAGACGGTGACCGAACCGGTGAAGACCTTCAAGCCACGCCACCCCTATCAGGTGCTCAGGACTCTGCCCAAGGACGCCACTCCTGCCCAGCAGGACTCTGCCATACAGGCCACCTTCCAACCCAAGGAGGTGAGATACAGCGAGAGGCCTGACACGCTGCACCTGCCTGGATATGGCAAGGGCAAGAGCGCACTGGAGATAACCCCTCTGCCCAAGTACTACAAGGAGTCGTTCTTTGCGGGAGACTCCCTGTTTCACCCCGAGCGCAGTGCGGGAAGATATGGCGTGGCGGGGGAAACAGTGCCTTACACAGTAAGGGGCGACAGCTCCATGTCGCTCATACTGTTCTTGGGATTCATCATAATGGTGATATCGGCATCGGGTTCGCGCAGCTTCATCCTGAAACAGCTGAAGAGTATCTTCTACGTGCCAAAGAACCTCAGCACGGCTTTCAGTGAGACAAGTTCCGAAATGAGATTCCAGATATTCATGGTGGTGCTCACAAGCCTTCTCTACTCAATCATCTTCCTGTACTATTGCACAAGATACGTGAGCGACACCCTCATCATCGACTCCCACTATCAGCTCACGGCGATATTCCTCGGAATGACGCTTGCCTACTTCATATCCAAGACCATGGTGTCAATGGCAGTGAACTGGGCCTTCTTCGGTATGAAAAAATCATTACAGTGGATAAAGGTTTCCTCCTTCCTCATCACCTCCGAGGGGATGTTGCTATTCCCAGTAGTGCTACTTTTGTCATTCTTCAACATGAATGTTAAATCAGCTTTAATAAGTGTATTAATTATACTCGTTTTAGTTAAATCTCTCACATTTTTCAAGTCCTATCTTATCTTTTTTCGCCGAAAAGGCTATTTTCTGCAAAATATTTTGTACTTTTGTGCCCTGGAAATAGTGCCACTTGCCGCTTTTTGGGGTTTCGTGGACATGATGAGTAATTATTTGAAAATAAATTTTTAGGACACCAATGATTAAGAAGATTTTGGTATCACAACCCAAACCCACGAGTGAGAAGTCACCGTATTTTGACATTGCAGAAAAGTTGGAGGTGGAATTCATATTCCGCCCGTTCATCAAGGTTGAAGGACTTTCATCCAAGGAATTCCGCCAGCAGAAGGTTAGCTTGCCCGAATACACGGCCATCGTCTTCACGTCAAGACATGCCATCGACAATTTCTTCCTTTTGGCTAAGGAACTGAGGTACAACATCCCTGAGGACTTAAAGTACTTCTGTGTAACTGAAACAATTGCGCTGTACATACAGAAATATGTGCAGTACCGCAAGCGCAAGGTGTTCTTTGGCAACACAGGAAAAATCGTCGATATGCTGCCGTGCATGGCCAAGCACAAGAACGAGAAGTATCTCGTGCCACTGAGCGACGTACACAACGACGACGTGAAGACACTGCTCGACAGCAAGAAGCTCAACCATACGGAGTGCGTGATGTATCGCACGGTGAGCAACGACTTCACGCCGGAAGAGGTGAAGAACTTCGACTACGACATGCTCGTATTCTTCAGTCCTTCAGGTATCGACGCACTGATGAAGAACTTCCCTGACTTCCCCGTCACCCACAAGGATGTGGCTATAGCAACATTCGGTCCTGCCACTGCCAAGGCCGCAAAGGATGCCGGATTGCAACTCGACCTTGAGGCTCCAACGGAGAAATATCCCTCGATGACCGGTGCGCTGCAGCACTATCTCATCATCAACGGTGACGACTGATTCACCTTATTATATTTAAAAGACAACGATTTACTGTTGGAATCATATTGATATGAATCTCCGTGGCAATACCTTAGGCATGAAGGAGCGCATAAAGAGCAAGAAACAGCTCGAAGCTCTCTTCAGCGGTGGAGGCAGCCATTCAATGGTAGCCTTCCCACTGAGGTTAGTGTATATGACTACTCATGACACCTCCTCTACCGCCCCAATGCTCATGGTATCTGTATCAAAACGACACTTCAAGCACGCGGTGGATCGCAATAGGGCGAAAAGACAGATGAGGGAGGCTTACCGCCTTAACAAGCATATCCTCGCCCCCGCAATGGAAAAAATGAGGGGGAAGACACTGAGCATAGCTTTCATCTGGCTTGCCGATACGCCCCAACCGACGGGGAAAGTGCAGAAAAGCATGGTGAACCTGCTGACAAGGCTCAGCGAAAAAGAGGGAAGGGAAAGAACTGACGAAAAAGCGGGAGGCAATGTACCGAACGAAAAAGCGGGAGGCGAAGCCACATGCTGAAAATTATATCAAAGGCTTTCACATGGCTCTTGTGTCTGCCAATACTGTTCTATCAGTACTGCATCACCCCATACACTCCCCCATCCTGCCGCTTCACCCCCACCTGCTCGGAATATGCAAGACAGGCACTGGTGAAACACGGTCCCGTCAAGGGCCTCGCCCTCGCGATATGGCGCATCCTGAGATGCAACCCCTGGGGAGGCAGCGGGTATGACCCCGTTCCTTGAAAATGAAGAGTGATGAGTGAAGAATGAAGAGTGAAAAATGAAGAATGAAGAATGAAAATATATGAAAAACTTTATTGAAGAACTGAAATGGCGCGGATTGCTCGCGCAGATAATGCCCGGAACAGAGGAACTGCTCCAGAAGGAAATGGTGACGGCATACTTGGGTACCGACCCTACAGCCGACTCACTCCACATTGGACACCTCTGCGGTATCATGATGCTCAGGCATCTGCAACGTTGCGGCCACAAGCCCATTATCCTTGTAGGCGGCGCAACTGGTATGATTGGCGACCCGTCGGGAAAAAGCCAGGAACGCAATCTCTTGGATGACAAGACTCTATACCACAACCAGGAATGTATAAAGGCTCAGGTGGCCAAGTTCCTCGACTTCGACACCGACGCTCCCAACAAGGCCGAGATGGTGAACAACTACGACTGGATGAAGGACTTCACCTTCCTCGATTTCGCACGCGAGGTGGGTAAGCACATCACCGTCAACTACATGATGGCAAAGGAGAGCGTACAGCAGCGACTCAACGGAACAGCTCGCGACGGTCTCTCATTCACCGAGTTCACCTACCAGCTGCTCCAGGGTTATGACTTCCTGTACTTATATAAGAACAAAAACTGCAAGCTGCAGTTGGGAGGCAACGACCAGTGGGGCAACATGACCACGGGTACCGAGCTTATCCGCCGCACCTTGGGCAACGAGGTGGAGACATACGCCCTCACCTGTCCGCTCATCACCAAGGCTGACGGAAAAAAATTCGGCAAGACCGAAAGCGGTAATATCTGGCTCGACCCGAAGCGCACCACACCTTACAAGTTCTACCAGTTCTGGCTCAACGTCAGCGACGACGACGCAGAGCGCTACATCAAGATATTCACAAGCCTTGAGAAGGAAACCATCGACGCCCTCGTTGAGGAGCACAAGCAGGATCCCGGAAGACGAGTGCTGCAGAAGCGACTGGCTGAGGAGACAACCACCCTCGTACACTCCAAGGAGGCTCTCGACGCTGCCATCGAGGCAAGCGGCATCCTCTTTGGCAAATCCACCAAGGAGAGCCTGCTGAAACTCGATGAGCAGACCTTCCTCGACATCTTCGACGGTGTGCCTCAATACACCATCTCACGCGACCAGCTCAACCAGCCCGCTGTAGAAATCCTTACACAGGCAGCACCGGTTTTCGCCAGCAAGGGCGAGATGAGAAAACTTGATCAGGGTGGCGGTGTGTCGCTCAACAAGGAGAAGCTGTCAGCCTTCGACCGTGTCCTCACAGAGGAAGACCTGATTGACGGAAAGTATCTTTTAGCTCAAAAAGGCAAGAAAAACTACTTCCTTTTGACCGTAAAATAAAAAAAACGCTAAATATCGGTGCAAAAATTTGGTAATGCCAAAAAATTGCATTACCTTTGCACCGGTAATTAGGAAATTGGACCATGGTGTAATGGTAACACTACAGGTTTTGGTTCTGTCATTATGGGTTCGAGTCCCGTTGGTCCAACAACTTAATTTCAACTATTCCACATTCAAAAAAACAAACTTAAAGTAATTATGAAAACAAATTATGAGATTCGCTATGCGGCTCATCCCGAAGACGCAAAGCAGTATGACACCACGAGAATCCGCCGTGACTTCCTCATTGAAACAGTATTCGCAGCCGACGAGGTGAACATGGTTTATTCCATGTACGACCGTATGGTTGTAGGTGGAGCAATGCCTGTTGCCGAAGAGCTTAAGCTCGAGGCCATCGACCCGCTCAAGGCTGAATACTTCACCACACGCCGCGAAATCGGTATCTTCAACGTGGGTGAGGGTGAGGGTATCGTGAAGGTTGGCGACGAGACCTACGAGCTGGCCTTCAAGGAGGCTCTGTATATCGGACGTGGCGACCGCGACGTTGTCTTTGCAAGCAAGGACGGAAGCAAGCCCGCCAAATTCTATTTCAACAGTACAACCGCCCACAAGGAATATCCCTGCAAGAAAATTACCAAGGCTGATGCCGTTGTGGCTCACATGGGTTCGCTCGAAATGAGCAACGAGCGCAACATCAACAAGATGATTGTCAACCAGGTATTGCCTACTTGCCAGCTGCAGATGGGTATGACAGAGCTTGCCACTGGTAGCGTATGGAACACTATGCCGGCTCACGTCCACAGCCGCCGTATGGAGGCTTATTTCTACTTCGAGGTACCTGAGGACCAGGCTGTTTGCCACTTCATGGGTGAGGTGAACGAGACTCGTCACATCTGGATGAAGGGCGACCAGGCAGTACTTTCTCCCGAATGGAGCATCCACTCTGCCGCCGCTACCCACAACTACACCTTTATCTGGGGTATGGGAGGCGAAAACCTCGACTACGGCGACCAGGACTTCTCTCTGATTACGGACCTGAAGTAAATAGGAATTATGATTGAAACACAGAGACACAGAGTTACAGAGGTGATTTTTATAAGTTTTTTGAAGATACAGAGAATTAAAACTCCGTGACTCTGTGTTAAATAATAAATTAAAGAGATGGATACATTCAGCAAAAGATTCTCACTTGAGGGCAAGGTAGCCCTCGTGACAGGAGCAGCATACGGAATTGGATTCGCCATTGCCGAGGCTTATGCCATGGCAGGCGCCAAGATTGCATTCAACTGCCGCGGTCAGCATCATCTTGACCAGGCTCTCGCCGACTATAAGGCAAAGGGCATAGACGCAAAGGGATATATATGCGACGTGACAAATGAGGAAGACGTGAAGAAGATGGTGGCAGACATCGAGAATGAATTGGGCACTATCGACATCCTCGTGAACAACGCCGGTATCATCAAGCGCATACCGATGACTGAAATGTCAGTTGAGGAGTTCCGTCAGGTAATCGACATCGACCTCAACGCTCCCTTCATCATGTCGAAGGCAGTCATCCCCGGAATGATAAAGAAGGGACACGGCAAGATTATCAACATCTGCTCGATGATGAGCGAATTAGGTCGCGAGACAGTGTCTGCATACGCAGCAGCCAAGGGAGGACTGAAAATGCTCACACGCAACATCTGCTCGGAGTTTGGCGAGCACAACATCCAGTGCAACGGTATAGGTCCTGGCTACATTGCCACACCTCAGACAGCTCCTCTGCGCGAACTGCAGGCAGACGGTAGCCGCCATCCGTTCGACAGATTCATTATTTCAAAAACT
Source organism: Prevotella sp. (assembly GCA_022775105.1). Taxonomy (GTDB): domain Bacteria; phylum Bacteroidota; class Bacteroidia; order Bacteroidales; family Bacteroidaceae; genus Prevotella. Next base: position 7,466 of record JALFIX010000160.1, read on the forward strand.
CCCGCCGCAAGATGGGGAACTCCCGACGACCTTATGGGTCCCGCCGTGTTCCTCGCCTCCGATGCGTCAGACTTTGTCAACGGACACATTCTGTATGTTGACGGTGGTATTTTGGCTTACATCGGCAAGCAACCATAATAATAAAAAAGTGAATAAATAAAAAAAGAGTGAGAAGCGGAAAGCGTTTCTCACTCTTTTTTATTTACAATTTATCCGGTTTTAATTCAGGGAATCAGCAAGGTCGGCACCAGCCTTGAACTTGATGACCTTCTTTGCGGCAATCTGAATCTTCTCTTTTGTCAGCGGATTGATACCTTCACGGGCAGGACGCTCGCCTACACTGAATGTTCCGAAACCTACGAGCGAAATCTTGTCGCCAGCCTTGAGAGCGTCCTTCAATGCTACGATGGTAGCCTCAAGAGCTTTCTTAGAAGCATCCTTACTCAGGCCTGAACCTGCTGCGATTTTCTCAATTAATTCTGTTTTGTTCATAACTTAATTACTTTTATTGATGATTATAATACTTATGTTCTCAGTTTTTCAGTGCAAATATAGGGCAAAGAATTTATAAAAGCAACAAAAAAGCAAAAAAAATCTTGTTTTTATTGTTTTTTTTATCTATTAAGCGGAAATAATGCCGTTTTTGCGGGAATTTTTAGTAATTTTGCGGCCGAAATAGTGGTTAAACATAACATAAACAAGAAGAAAAAGAAAAGTAATATGCGCAACATTCCCATAGTGACGAAAAATTTGCTGATTATCAACATCATCGCCTTTCTTGCCACAATGATGTTGGAAGCTGGTGGTGTGGATCTCAACTCCATGCTTGGTCTTCACTTCTTTATGGCAAGTGATTTTCAGGTGTGGCAGTTAGTCACATACATGTTCCTGCACGCCGGATTCACCCACATCCTTTTCAATATGTTTGCCCTGTGGATGTTCGGCGTGGTCATCGAAAATGTATGGGGACCGAAGAAATTCCTATTTTATTACATTTCATGCGGCGTGGGAGCTGGTATAATGCAGGAGATTGCCCAGTTCTTCTCGTTCTACTTCATGATTAAGGGTCAGGACCCGAGCATCGGTATGCTACAGCTTTTCGAGGTGGGACACCAGCTCTCGGGACAACTCAATATGTGGACAACGATAGGTGCTTCGGGAGCGGTGTATTCAATCCTGTTGGCATTCGGTATGATATTCCCCAACGAGCGCATCTTCATCTTCCCTCTGCCAATACCTATCAAGGCTAAGTGGTTTGTGATGATTTACGTGGCTATCGAGCTGTTCTCTGCCGTCGGTACTCCCGGTGACAACGTGGCTCACATGGCTCACCTTGGAGGCATGCTCTTCGGTTTCCTCATGATACGCTATTGGAACAACCATCCCTCGGGCAACGGCTATGGCAGAAGCAAGGGGAGGGAATTCTTCGAGAACCTCAAGCGCAACTTCGACCGCCGCTCAGGTAAATCTGAAAACTCGGGATTTTCCAACATGCACGTGCATAAAGGAGGCGCTAAGGAAAGCGACTGGCAATATAACGAGCGCAAGAAAAAGAACCAGGAAGAGGTTGACCGCATACTCGACAAGATTAGGCGCAGCGGATATGACAGCCTTACCAAGGAAGAAAAGCAAACCCTCTTCGACAGTAGCCAAGACAGATGATAAGCCAACTGAAGACATTCACACGCAAGATGATTGCGGGGGCCAATGTGGCTACAATCATCGTGATGCTGCTTGTGGGATTCTCCGACTGGGTGAATCCCGCCACCCATCCCATGCTTGCCCTCGTGGGGCTTGCATTTCCCGTGATGCTTGTCATCAACCTGGGTTTTCTCATCTTCTGGCTGATATTCTGCAAGCGGATGGCGATAATCCCGTTTATGGGTTTCATAATGGCTTACGCACCCGTGCGTACATATATACCATTCAATATGCCACATGACACGCCCATAGGAGCGATAAAGATCATGTCATATAATGTGCATGGCTACAACGGCAGAGGACCGGAGCGTGACCCACAGGCAGCTGAAGATATCATATCATACTTCAAGAAGGCAAAGCCGGACATTCTGTGCCTTCAGGAAGACTGCGGATACACCCAGACTCAAATACAGGAACACATGGACAGCATCTTTCCGTATCACGAAAAGTTGACATTCGGTAAAGAGCACGAATTAAACGGCATCAGCATCTACACCCGATTCCCCATCATCAAGAAGGAGAATATCCCATACGAATCCAAGGGAAACGGCAGCTGTGCCTTCTTCATCAACGTCAACGGCAAGACGGTGGTAGTGGTGAACAATCACTTCGAAAGCAACTGCCTCACTGCCGACGACAAGAGCAAATACAAGGCCATACTGAAGGGAGACGTGGAAGGAGACTCTGCGAAAACCGGCTCAAGATACATCGCAGGCAAACTGGCAGAAGCAAGTCGCCGGCGTGCGCCCCAAGCGGACGTGGTACACAAGTATGTGGAAAATATAAGCAAGAAATATCCTGTGATAGTGACGGGAGACTTCAACGACAATCCCATCTCATACACGCGAAGAGTGATGGCACAAGGTCTCACCGACTGCTACGTGGAGACCGCTCGGGGCATCGGTTTGTCATATAATCAGAAAGGCTTCTATGTCAGAATCGACAATATTATGTGCTCCGACCACTTCACTCCGTACAATTGTCATGTTGACGACAAAATTCGCGCTTCAGACCATAATCCTATCGTTTGTTGGCTAAAATTTGGATATAAACCTTAAAAAATCAGTCAAAATCAATAAAAAACGCGAATAAATTTCCATAATTGTAAAAATATCACTATATTTGCACGCTTTAACAAGGCATTGAGTAAGAAATAACAATAAAAATATCAATATAAACAAATGCAAAACAAAGGAATTGTAAAGTTTATCGCACTTATGCTCATGCTGGTGTGTATATTCTACCTCTCCTTCTCATTCGTGACACGCCATTATGAAAATAAGGCTGCCGAACTGGGCGAGGAAGCAGGTCAGGAATATCTCGACTCCATCATGAACGAGAAAGTGTATTTCGGCGCTTACTCATACAAGGAGTGCCGCGAGATGCAAATCGGCCTGGGTCTTGACCTTAAGGGCGGTATGAACGTGATTCTTGAGGTATCGGTGCCCGACGTTATCGCCGTGCTCGCCGACCACAAGACTGATGCTGCTTTCACCAAATCTATGGAGGAAGCCAAGAAGGAAGAGGAAACAAGTCAGAAGGACTTCGTAAGCCTCTTTATCCAGTGTTACAAGAAGAATGCTCCCGGACACCGTCTGGCTGAAGTGTTTGCCACTCAGCAGATGAAGGGCAAGGTGAGCACTCAAAGCTCTGATGCAGAGGTTGAGAACGCAGTACGCGCTGAAGTGCAGTCGGCTGTTGACAACTCTTTCCTCGTAGTACGTAACCGTATCGACAAGTTCGGTGTCGTTCAGCCTAACATCCAGAAACTGGAAGGACAGAGCGGACGTATCATGGTCGAAATGCCTGGTATCCGTGAGCCGGAGCGTGTGCGCAAGCTCCTTCAGGGAAGCGCAAACCTCGAGTTCTGGGAGACTTACAACAGTCAGGAGATTGTTCCCCTGTTGGCTCAGGTCAACCAGAAGTATGCCCTCGGTGCTGAAGCAGAGGAGGCTGCTGTTGCTGACACAACTGCCACTGGAGCTGCAGAGGAGAAGGCTGCCGTAGAGGAGAAGGCTGCCGAGGAGAAGGCTGACAGTGCCGCTGAAGGCAAGAAGTCGCTTGCTGACGCTATCTCAAAGAAGGATGTCAAGGGCGACAAGGCTGCCGACAAGGATGCCCAGTTGAAGAAGATGAAGGAGCAGAACCCATTGTTCTCTATCTTCCAGCCTTCACAGGGCCAGAGCCTCAGCGTGGTGGGTTATGCCACTGCACGTGACACTGCTGAAGTTGACAAGATTATATATTCAGATATCGCAAAGCGCATCCTGCCTTCCGACGTTAAGCTGTTGTGGAGTGCCAAGGCTGCCGACTTCGACAAGAAGGGCGAAATCTTCGAGCTTCACGCTCTTAAGGTGACTGAGCCATCAGGCCGCGCTCCGTTGGAGGGTGACGTAATCACCAATGCCAAGGACGAGTTCGACCAGTATGGTCACCCATGCGTATCTATGCAGATGAACTCTGACGGTGCCCGCCGTTGGGCACAGCTCACAAAGCAGAACATCGGACGTGCCGTAGCCATCGTGCTCGACGACGCAGTATATAGCGCACCTCGCGTGAACGGTGAGATTGCCGGTGGTAACTCACAGATTACAGGTAACTTCTCTATCGAAGACACCAAGGACCTTGCAAACACTCTTAACTCAGGTAAGATGCCTGCTCCTACACGTATCGTACAGGAGGAAGTCGTTGGTCCGTCACTCGGTGCACAGTCAATCCAGCAGGGTGTAATCTCGTTCATCGTGGCATTCATCCTCCTGATGATTTACATGCTCTGCCTCTACGGAGTAATCCCGGGTATGATGGCAAACATCGCACTGTTGTTCAACTTGTTCTTCACACTCGGTATTCTGACCTCATTCCAGGCAGCTTTGACAATGCCGGGTATCGCCGGTATCGTGCTCTCGCTCGGTATGGCAGTGGATGCCAACGTGCTTATCTATGAGCGTACCAAGGAAGAGCTTCGCGCAGGTCTTAACGTGAAGGAGGCAATGAAGAAGGGTTATGCTAATGCCTTCTCAGCCATCTTCGACTCTAACCTTACCTCTATCATCACAGGTATCATCCTGTATGTATTCGGTACAGGTCCTATCCGCGGATTCGCCACCACATTGATTATCGGTATCGTATGTTCATTCTTCACCGCCGTTTATCTCACACGTCTCGTTTATGAGCACCAGATGAAGAAGGACAAGTGGCTGAACCTCTCGTTCTCTACATCATTCTCCAAGAACATGATGCAGAACACACGCTTCAACTTCATGGGCGCGTACAAGCGTACCTTTACTATATGGGGTGTGGCAGCTGTGCTGTTCATCATCAGTTTTGCAGTTCGCGGATTGAGCAAGAGTATCGACTTCACCGGTGGTCGCAACTATGTTGTGAAACTTGAGAAAGCTGTTGAGCCAGAGGAAGTGCGCACTGCACTTGCCGGTGCTTTCGGCGATGCCAACGTGAGCGCGATCGCCCTTGGTACTGACGGCAAGACCATCCGTGTATCTACAAACTACAAGATTGAGTCAAACAATCCTAATGTTGACGACGAATGCGAGGACATCCTGTTCAAGGCAATGTCTAAGGCAAACCTCGTGACACAAAAGGACGTTAACGCATTCAAGAATCCTGACGTGCGTGCAGGTGGTTCTATCATCAGCAGTACGAAGGTAGGTCCTTCAGTTGCAAAGGACATCACCTACGGAGCTATCATCAGTGTGATATTCGCCCTGATTGCCATCTTCCTGTATATCCTTATCCGTTTCCACAACGTGGCTTACTCTGTAGGTTCTACAGTTGCACTGGCATTGGATACATTGATTGTTATCGGATTCTACTCGGCATTGTGGGGAATTGTTCCGATGTCATTGGAGATTGACCAGACCTTCATCGGTGCAATCCTTACCGTTATCGGTTACTCAATCAACGACAAGGTGGTGGTATTCGACCGTATCCGTGAGAACTTTGGATTGTTCAAGAAGCGCGACCGTCAGGACATCTTCAACGACTCGTTGAACCAGACTCTCGCACGTACCATCAACACCTCTGTAACAACATTGATCGTGTTGCTGTGTATCTTCATCCTCGGTGGTGACAGCATCCGCAGCTTCTCGTTCGCAATGATTCTCGGTGTTGTATTCGGTACACTTTCGTCAATCTTCATTGCCGCTCCTATTGCCTACATCACAATGGGACGTCACATCAAGGCTGACGATGAGGTAGAAGCAGCTCCTGCCAAGGCATAAATTCTAACTCATTATACTTTTGGGGGGTGGTCCGGAGACAAAATCCGAACCACCCCCCTTTTTTTATTTATATATTAACAAAAAACTTGTCGATAAGTACTATACAGCTGGTATAATTTTAAACACAAAGACACAAAGGAACAAAGCATTTTTCGCTTAGGGAAGATACTATGAGCAGCAAAGCTGCTTACAAAGTCCACAAAGTTTTCCCACTGCAAGCCTTTGTGGCGACTTTTAAGTCGCTTGTTGTCTTTGTATCTAAAATAAATCTTCGTTTCTTTGTGTCTTTGTGTTCTATTATAAGACCAAAGCTGTCATAATAAGCTAAACCTCATGCGCTCTCCTGTTGCGGGATGTATGAACTCAAGATAAACGGCATAGAGATGCAGACGGTCGGCGCGTTGTCCGTATAGAGGATCGCCCTTGATGGGGGAATTTAGTCCTAAAGGACTGGCACAATGTACGCGCAACTGATGGGTGCGACCTGTGTGGGGAATCAGCAAGAGGATTACTTCTTGATTGATTGATGATTGATTGTTGATTACTGATGATTGATTATTGATTACTGATTCCACTCGCCACTCGGTTATGGCACGCTTTCCATTCTCAAAATCCACTATCTGACAAGGACGTTCCATATAATCAGAGGCAAGTGGGAGGTCTATAGTTCCCTTGTCTCCTATATGAAAACGGGTGGTGTCTTTGGGGATGACAATGGCACGGTAGCGTTTTTTCACCGTGCGGTCGAGGAATTGCTTCTGTATATGCTTGTATGTAGCCTCATCCTTGGCTGCAACTATCAAACCGCTTGTGTCCATGTCCAAACGATGGCACAAAAGGATATCGGGATTCTTCTCCTGAAGCAATGACTGCACTGACGTGCGACTGAGCTTTCCGGGAACAGAAAGCATACCCGAAGGCTTATCCACAACAATGATGTAATCATCCTCATATATCATCTTCAGTTCTCCATGTCCGTAAGTCTGCTGAGGGTCATCCTCAACATTCAATCCTTGCATCATAAAGGAAAGTATAGGCAGGCATCGCCCACGGCAAGCGGGATAGAAGTGAAGATGATGACGAATCTCCTTCTTTGGAGAGTCTCCCCACCAGAATTCGGCAATTCTCACAGGTCGCAAACCATTGAGATAAGCATATTGCAGGAGTTTAGGAGCACAACATTCCCCTGCTCCTGAAGGAGGAAACTTCAAAGGCGTATCACTGAAGATGTCGAGCAGATTACGCTTCACGCCATTGGCATTGAGCATAATGAAATGCGAGAACAACCAATGCTGAAGAGCCTGTGAACGTGACTTGCGCTCCGCCTTCAAACCGTCAATATCACATGTTGTATCTCCGATAACAAGATATTCGCTATCAACACAGTTTTCAGAACAAACACCGCTTTCCCACCTTATTATATTATGGTTAATACGTGAAATCTCCGCCTCCTCACGCTTGAAGTAGCCGTCAGGTTGAAGATAGTCGAACACAGGAGGCACGAAGAAATCATCGCCCTCAAGGATATCAATCTGACCGGAATAAGCAGCGAGATACCCTATTTTGCCATCCTTCTCCACAACCAACACTCCAAACATCTTGCCTTCCTGCAATACGGAAAGCCATTCGGGATGAGCAAGGATATAAGATTTTACCCCTTCCACTGCAAGCAAGGAAAGAGAATCCGGCTCATAGCAGAAGGGGTAATTCATCAACTCCGGAGGAGTGATGTCGGTATGCAATATATGAAATGTCATTTATTTCACGTACTCAGCATAATCAGTGAGGTGCATGTCGCCCTTACGGATAAGTGTATCGTGGAATGAGAATGCTGCGGGGAGGTTGTGATGTGTCTGACCGCCCTTGGCAATCTTGAGGTAATCCCACAAGAGCTGCTTATAGTCGGGATGAGCGCAGTTCTCGATGATGCACTGTGCGCGCTGCATGGGACTCTTGCCGCGAAGGTCGGCAACACCCTGCTCTGTTACGATGACATTGACATCATGCTCGGTGTGGTCGTGATGACTTACCATAGGCACGATAGAGCTGATGGCACCGTTCTTTGCCACAGAAGGACAGGTGAAGATACTGATGTAGGCATTGCGCTCGAAGTCGCCTGAACCACCGATACCGTTCATCATCTTAGTGCCAGTGATGTGAGTTGAGTTGGCATTGCCATAGATGTCGCACTCAAGGGCGGTGTTGATGGCGATGACACCCAGTCGGCGGATAAGCTCGGGAGAGTTTGAAATCTCGCTCTGGCGTAGTGTGAGGTGATCCTTGAAATAGTTGATATTCTCATACACCTTCATAAGGCTCGGATTGGTGACGGTGAGCGAGCAGGCAGAAGCCACTTTCACACGTCCGTTGAGCATCATATCCACAACGGCATCCTGAAGCACTTCGGTGAAGATGTTGAAATCAGGAATATTCTTGTCCATACTCAATGCTGCGAGGATAGCGTTGGCGGTAGTACCTACACCACTCTGCAAGGGCAGGAAGGTGGAAGGAATGATGCCGCGCTTCATGTCGGCAGCGAGGAACTCAGCCACGTTGTTACCAATCTGTGTGGTCACGGGGTCGAGGTCCTTGAATGCACGAGCCTCATCGGGGATGTTACATTCAACAACACCTACAATCTTCTTGGCGTCGATTTCCACGTATGGAGTACCGATGCGGTCGTCAACCTTGGTGATTGGAATAGCCTGACGGTAGGGAGGATCCTGCAGCTCATATACGTCATGCAGATACTTTGCGTCGGGGCTATGGAAATGGTTGTGCTCGAGAATCACGTGCTTGGCGAGACGGGCGGCAGTAGGACTGATACCACCGGCTGATGTGAGATAAGCCTTGCATGTGGTCTCACCCTCTTCGAGGTCGCACACCTCAAGGATAGCCCAGTCAACCTGTCCCATGAATCCGTATCTCAACTCCTGAGCCATCTGTGAGAGGTGGATGTCGTTGTATGCAATCTCACCCATGTTCACATGCTTGCGGAAATCAGAGTTGGTAGTGTAGGGAGCACGATATCGTATAGCCTGCGCGTTGGCAAGGTCACCGTCGGTGCTCTGTCCTGTAGAGGCACCGGTGAAGATGCCTACCTGAAATTCGCGACCAGCCTCATGCTCGGCGAGAGCAATCTTGGCGAGTTCCTTGGTGACAGCCTTAGCTGCACCTGATGGAGTGAATCCGCTGAGAGCGATGTTCTCTCCGTGTTTGATAAGCGCTGCGGCTTCGGCAGCGGTCATACGTCTGTAAGCCATTTTATTCTATTGTTTTTTAAATGGAGTATTATATTTATGGTGCAAAATTACTCAAATTTAAGCACTTGACAAAATTATTTCCTGCTTTTTCTATTATTTAGGGTTAAATTTGAGCTATTTCAACAGTTCTTGCGAGTTTGTCGCTCATATTTCCACTAATTGACCATCCTAAAGCCTCCAATTTACGGGTGGAGAACAGTGAGCGTGTGACACGGTTGTAGCCCTTGCTCTCGGAGTCTTTCGGCAGTTGGATGACAACACTCCGTCCCGCTGCTGCGGCTATCATCTCAGCCAACTGGCGGATGGTGATATTCGAGTTTGTATCAGCTATGTTGTATGCCTCACCCGACTCACCTTTTAATAATATATAAAGGAGGGCACGCACGCAGTCAACCACATAACACCATGAGCGAAACTGGCTTCCGTCGCTTTTCATCACAATGTCCTCGCCTCTTAGTACGTTTCGGATAAACTGCGCATATACCCGGTTGTCGGAGGGAGTGAAATGCGGACCGTAGGTATGACATGGACGGGCTATCACCATATCTGCGCCATATTGTTCCTTATATGCCGCACAGAGCGTTTCGGCAGCTCGTTTGGATGAGGGATAGCATGAGCGTGGCAATACAGGATTTACATAACCGCTGTCAGTCTCCTTAAAGGCTGGGCCATCTGGAGTTTCCTCTGTCGCTCCTCCTTCTCCATACACCTCTCCAGTAGATACATACAGGAATCTGCGCATACCATGTGCCATACCATATTCAATGAGATTGGCAGTGCCGTAAATATTGGATTTTATCACATCTACGGGAGTGGATGCGAATGCCGCAGGGGAGGCATCGCTGGCGGCATGGATGATGTAATGGAATGGGACGGGGTTGCCCTCAGATAAAGGGCTGGATGTTCCCTCCGACAAAGGCCGAGAGACATCTGACAAAGGCCGAGAGACATCGTATTTAAAGAAATGAAAATGTGGATTGTCTTTATATTCCGCAAAGCGCCTGCGAGCTCGCTCCTCATTTCTGCCAGCGGCATACACGTTGACATCTCCACGAGACATCAGCACTTCCACAAGGCACCCGCCAATAAGTCCGGTTGCTCCTGTTATCAGCACATTGCATCCCTGGAGTTTCTCCCACGGCAATGTTTCGTTTGCCGCAGCCAATATATCATCGCAATACGACTTTGGGATGCGCAGCCATTCTTCATTCTTCATTCTTCATTCTTCATTTAAAAACACTCTTCATTTAATCCACGCCTCCTTCTCCACATGCATCAGAGCCTTAAGTATCTCAAGATCCTCGATAGTAGTAACCTTGATGTTCTTCTCCGACCCAGGGACGATGTGCATCTCCCTGCCTCCAAGTTCCGCCATAAGAGTACACGAGGCTACAGAATTGTTTATACCACGAGCAGCGGCTTCCTCATGTGCGGCGATAAGATTGCGCAGACGGAATGTCTGCGGTGTCTGCGTGCGGATGAGCTTGTCGCGCGGGATGCTTGTGGTTGTGGAAAAACCGTCCTCACTCTCAAGGATTGCCTCACGACATTTGATGCCGGTGATGGCATAGCCATATTTCTGACAGATGGCGATGTTGGATGATATAATGTCCTGCGACAGCAACGGACGCACGGCATCATGCACCAACACCAAGTCATCATCAGCGATTCCCGCCTCCTTCAAGCCATATATACCATTATGTATGGACTCCTGTCCGTTGCTCCCACCGGGGAATATCCATCTCAACTTAGTCACCATAAACTGGTTGGCGTAAGACTGCAAGACAGTCTGCCAACCGTCGAGACAAACGACAGCAATGCCGTCGATGTCAGGATGTTTCTGGAAAGCTAACATCGTATGAATGATAATCGGACAGTTGTCCACATGCATAAACTGCTTGGGAATATCCTGTCCCATCCTGTTGCCCGACCCTCCAGCTATAATCAATGCGTAGTTCATATTTCATTCTTAATTCTTAATTCTTCATTCTTCATTTTCAATCTCCCCAGCGCCTCCTCCCTCGTCTCCTTACGGTCGAGATTCACGTATGCCCTATGATGCTTTTCCACCCTCTGTTCCTCGGGCGGAAACTGCATATAGTCGTTGAAGAAGTGGCGCAGATACTTGTCGTACTCCTGCGGCAGCGGCACCTCGATATCCTCAAACGGAAACATCTTTCCCTCGCCGAGCCATTCCTTCGGAAAGACCTCCTTGAAACCGTATGAACCCGTATATACCTGCACATTGCGAGCCTTGTCATAGTCGTAGCGATGACTTATCTCGTCCATCTGTGCTATGAGATGGCGGCGCACTCCACTACGATTGAAGAAGGCGATTGTCTTGATTACAAACCTTCCCCACTCTTTGGGGTCAGTGAGCAACTGCATATATTCCCAAAAGGTGTTGTGCGTGGATATGGCATTCAGTCGATTGATAATCTTGGTGTATTTCGCCTTCAACTGCTTTGCCTTCTCCACGTCGTCGTCAGTGGCGTCCAAGGGGAAGATATCCACATACAGACCAGTGACACAAGGTATATGTCTGTCTTCTATAAGCGTGGTGTTCCGATTAGAAATTTTTGAGAAATACAGGGGATAGGTAGGGTCGGAATACGGCGTGATGATTTCATAATTGCCGAAATCCTCCTCCCTTGCTATCTGCAGCAGTCGGTCGTAGTCAGGCCTTGGCATGATGACATCAATGTCGTCGTCCCAAGGAATGATACCATGATGACGCACCGCCCCTATTGCCGTACCCGCACAGCAGTAGTATCTGAGCTGATGCCTTTCGCATATCTGCATAAAGGCCTTCAATATATCAAGAATAGTGGCATTCCACCGTTTCTTTACCTTTTTTATGTCCATAACACCTTGTAGTTTATATCCACAATACTGTCAAATGTCTTATTTAGCGTACAAAGTTAGTCTTTTTTTTGTTTTCCACAAAATATTATCCGCCTTTTTTTCCCAATATCAGAATATTATATTAATTTTGCAGCCAAAAACACGTTCAAGACATGGACAACCTGAAAGAAAAGACGGCAAAGGGACTGCTTTGGGGAGCATTAAACAGCAGTACGATGCAGGTGCTTAACCTTGTGTTCGGCATCTTCCTCGCCCGTATGCTCTCGCCCCACGACTATGGTATTGTGGGTGTGCTCGCCATATTCAGCCTTATCGCCGGCAACCTCCAAAGCAGCGGATTCACCCAAGGGCTCACCAACATCAAGCAACCCACGGCAAACGATTACAACTCCGTATTCTGGTTTAATGTCTCGGTGAGCATAGTCTGCTATGTCGTTCTTTTCTTCTGCGCTCCGCTGATAGCGTGGTTTTTCCATTCCGACGAACTGGTTCCCTTGTCGCGGTTTGTATTCTTGGGATTCCTGATTTCATCGTTCGGAATAACCCGCAATGCCATTATGTTCAAGAAGATAATGGCTCGCGAGAGGGCTATGACTGGATTTATATCTCTCTTGATCTCAGGGGCTTGCGGCATTGTGTTGGCATACAACGGCATGGCATATTGGAGCTTGGCTTGGCAGTCGGTGTTATTTGTATTGATACAGAATATATGCCGTTATTATTACACTCGCAAGATGTGGAAGCCGTCGCTATGTGTGGATTTCTCTCCCATCAAGAAGATGTTCCCCTTCAGCGTCAAGATTCTCATTACCACCATCATCAACACCATCAACAATAATGTGCTGACGTTTATCTTCGGCAATCTCTTCCCGATGAAGACGGTGGGCAATTTCTCACAGGCAATGAAATGGGACACTATGGCTTACACCACCATCTCGGGAACAATAGAACAGGTGGCGCAACCGATACTTGTGGAGATTGGCGACGACAAGGACCGCGAGCTGCGCGTGTTCCGCAAGATGATGCGCTTCACGGCATTCCTTGTCTTCCCATGTCTCTTCGGTCTTTCGCTTGTGGCTGAGGAGTTTATCCTTGTCACCATCTCCGCCAAATGGATAGACAGTGTGCCTCTGCTCCAGATACTCTGCGTGGGCGGAGCCTTCATGCCTTTCTATACTATGTATCAGCATCTTGTGATTTCGGCAGGACGCTCGGATATATATATGTGGTGTAACATTGGACAAATAATAATCCAGATAGGCATCATCCTTGCATTTCATTCCTTTGGTATTGTGACGATGGTGATAGCCTATACCACCTTCACTATAGCATGGCTTGGCGTATGGCATATCTTTGCCAAGCGGCTCATCGGAATAAGATATCGGGATTTGTTCAAGGACATTGCCCCGTTTATGCTTGCCTCGGCAGGAGTGATGATTGTCACTCATTATCTCACGACATTATTGTCCAATAGCATCGCTCCATATATCGCTACACCCTATATTCTTCTTCCCCTGAGGATAGTTATTGCGGGGATATTATATTACGGTGTGATGAAGCTGGCGAGAGTGAATATTATGGATGAATGTATCAGCTATGTCAAGCGCAAGTAATTCTTTCATTAGAGTTACCAAAATGTCGTTTTCAGCCTCTATGAACTCCAAATGCCCTAGCATTCCTTGATTATGTATGATGAAAATTCATGCACATTTCTATTATATATAGTTAATAATTAAGAAAAAGTGTAATTCCTTAGTGCATATTTAATGGAAAAAGTGTAATTTTGCAGTCGCAAATTCTTGGGAAAAGTGTAATTTTATAAGTCTCAAAACTTGGAAAAAGTGTAATTTGGTTATGCTATACAGAAAGATAAGTACTGATATTGAGGCACATCTGCGCTCTGGCAGTGACAAGATTATGGTCATTGAAGGAGCCAGGCAGATCGGCAAGTCATATATAATACGTGAAGTCGGAAAACGACTTTACAAAAACTTCGTCGAGGTAAACTTCGCCAAGGATGACGAGACGGAAGGCCTGTTCCGCGACATACGTGAACTGGGCGAGTTCTATATTACCCTTAGTATGGTGGCTGGCGGAAAGTTGGGCGATAAGTCAGACACACTCGTCTTCCTCGATGAGATACAGCATTATCCCCAATACCTCACTATGTTGAAATTCCTGCGCGAGGAAGGCAAGTTCACCTATATAGCCAGTAGAAGCATGCTCGGCATTGCCCTTAGAAATACAGTTTCTATACCAATTGGCAGCATTATCCGCAAGCAGATGTATCAGCTTGATTTTGAAGAATGGCTGATAGCTGAAGGCTGGGGCAAGGAGGCGCTCGACCATGTGCGTGATTGCTACAAGCGACGTGTTTCTCTCTCTGAGGCACAACATGCCAACTTGTTGGGAGAGTTCAAGAAGTATCTGCTTGTGGGAGGCATGCCGGATGCTGTCAACACCTATATGGATACTCACAACATCGTCAGGGTTCGTGAGGTTCAGGATGCCATACGCAATCTCTACAAGGAAGATGCCTCCAAATATGAGAAAGAGTCAGGCAAGAAACTCCTTGTGCGTCGCATCTACGACATGATTGTATCGCAGATGGAAAACAAGAAGAAGCGTATTGTGGCAAAAGACATCCGCGACAAGAAGGGCGACCGATTCGAATGGTTTGCCGAGGAGTTTGAATACCTCATATCTTCGGGTATAGCGCTCGATGTGCACGCTATCTCTAATCCGAAATATCCTCTTTCAGAGTCTGTTCACAAGAATCTTCTGAAACTGTATCTGAATGATGTGGGAATGCTCACGGGACGGTTGTATGATTACAATATCGCTCCTGTAATAAAAGATGAACGTAGCATCAATCTCGGCTCGGTTTATGAGAGTGTCGTTGCTCAGGAATTGAAGGCGCACGGGCACGATCTCTTCTATTACGACAATGCAAAGAAGGGTGAGGTTGACTATCTTGTCAACAATGTTTCGGGAATGACAGTATTGCCTATCGAGGTGAAATCAGGCAAAGACTTCACTTCGCACAAGGCTCTTGACCGATTTCTGGCTGACGAGGAGTACAACATCCCGTCGGGCATAGTGCTTGATAATGAGCGTGAAGTATATACAAAGAATAAGGTCACATATATGCCCGTGTATTTTGTGATGTGTATAGAGCGAGCAGAAATCCCCGAAGGTGAATATATATTCTGATACCTCGTGTAAGACCGTTGCGGTACGAGGGACTGTCCCCTGTACCTCCTTGGCAGTATGATTAATAACCTTAGTACCGCAAGATTAATAACCTTAGTGCCGCAGGGTTATTAATCTTATCAGCAATGATATACTTTCTCATAATTGCGCTGCATACTTGCCAATGAGAAATTGTCCATTGCATACGACATTGCCTTGGAGCCAAGAGACTCTCTCGACATCGAAGGCAATAACACGTTGAAGATATGAAGATAATGCTCTACGTTGTTGTTCTCTACTTTTAGGGGCCAGTCTTCAGGGAGTGTTTCACCTAATCCGGGGCAGTTATTGATAACATTGGGAAGTCCTGCCATTGATGCCTCTATTGCCACTATGCTAAGTCCCTCAAACTCCGAAGGCATGAACATATAATCAAAAGATGAGAGATATGACGACAAACCGAACAACGGGGGATTGATGCTCACATTCTTCTGTCCGGCTAATCGGCTGTAGATGAGTTCTGACAAAGAGCCATCGCCGAAGATATGGAAATGATATCTTTCGTCATCCTTCATTCCCTGCAACACCTCAACGAGGGTGGATATTCCCTTCTGACGCTCAAATCGTCCGGCAAAGATAACGTTTGTCTTTTCCTCTACAAGATGTTGATAAGGCTGGGTTTCTGTCTTCCCTACACCATTATATATAATAGGTGTATCCTCGCCAAAGCGATTAAGATACGACTGCCTCACCGACTGCGATATGGCGATATTGCTCTTATGCGATATAAAGAAACGCTCACAGATATTGCCTATTCTCCCCTGCCCTGTCCAAAGCACATTGTTGTGAATAGTCCTCACCACCTTGCATCGGCGTGCAATGAATGGAAACATCTTCATTGCAGTAACAATACACATGTCAGGTCCTTCGGTATGAGTATGGACTACATCGGGATGCCAGCGCAACCATATATACAGGAATCTCAGGGGAAACAGCAAAGCATTGACACGCTCGAAGACGAAATGCCATCTTATATCCGGCATCCATGACCTATGGCATGTCACTCCCGACTCCCTCATCTCAGCAATAAACCGTTGCGTATATTCAGAACGTCCCCTCATCATCTCCACGAGATGATACTCCACGTCCTTACTGCCCGATTTTGCGATACTGGCAGCCACCTTCTCTGCTCCTCCCATATCGAAATGGGATATGAAATGAAAGACCAACATTTTGAATATTTATTAAATGAAGAATTTTTTGGGGGGATTTAAAGGAGTTAACTTCTTTTTACAACCTCCGCCACTTCTTTGGCGCATATCTCGACATTGAATTTTCTCTGAGCCAACGCCCTTGCATTGCGCCCCATCTCGGCGGCTTTGTCGGGATGCTCGGTGATGTATCTTATGGCGGAAATCCATCCTTGAATGTCTCCGTAATCCACGAGTATTCCACAGCCTTCCTTCTCTATGTCCATGGGCAGATGGGGATTGCGACTGCATATCATCGGCACGCCAAGACCTAAGGCCTCTACTACTGTTGTCAAGCCTACGGTGTATTTCGTTTCCAAGCAACAGATGCAGACGCATTGCGCACGATATACCAACAGACAGAAGTCACTGTGCTTATATCCCGAAGTGAAATGCACCTTCACATTGTCATGGATATCCATCGCGGCAAACATAGCCTCGTAGTCGATGCCGCAATTGCGCTTATTGAGGTAGATTTCTATAGGAGCACCTGTGGCGTTGAATGCTTCCACGAGGGTTTTCATGTCCCTCATCTCACGTCCTGTGGAGATAAATCCCTCATGATTAGAGCTACCTTTCCCTGAGGCAACAACGTTCTCTTTCTCAGAGGCAATCACCCTGTCGTAATACTCGATGTCAGGTCCCCAATGCCCGAGGTGCATTCTCTCTGGCACTGCCTTTGACGTCTTAAGCGACTCGTCTATCAAGTCCTGCGAGAAGAAAAACATGTCGTCCATCCCCTTATAGAACAATCGTCCGAGCACCTCGCGCCACTTCTTCGACGAGCGCACTATCGGTTGGTGATGCCACAGGATTATCGGACGGCGATACAGGCCCAAGGCATGAAGAAAGATGATAATCTCCAATCCACGATAGTGGGTGG
Source organism: Prevotella sp. (assembly GCA_022775105.1). Taxonomy (GTDB): domain Bacteria; phylum Bacteroidota; class Bacteroidia; order Bacteroidales; family Bacteroidaceae; genus Prevotella. Next base: position 24,858 of record JALFIX010000160.1, read on the forward strand.
CATATATGGCGTCATACTTCTCGCGGCACGTCAGAATCCTGTATGCCGTATATAGCATCAGCGGCAGACGCTTCAACCCGAACTCCTTGAACTTGTGCGGGATGATTTCAATGCCGTGACGCTCGAGATGCGTAGCCCCATACAACAAATGTCCAGGGAATGAACCTTTGCGCCATTCCCTGAACATAAATTGGATGTTTTCGGTATGATAGAAATATACCTTTGTCATATTCTTAATCCTGCGGCAGCATGAGAATCTCAGCCCTGTTGCCAGCCTTGAGGATTTCTCCTACGGTGGCGGCAATGGTCTCCGGAGTCTGTGCATCCACCAAGGCGTCGTAGTTGGTGTCCAAGTCGATGCCGTAGCTATTATACATACTGAGAACCTGCAGCCAGTAGCTGTTGCTCTTTCTCTGGTCGGAGATGCTCTTGTGCATATATTCCTTCACCTTCTGCAGTTTGTCGGCATCCACGGTCTTGGTCATGCCGTTGATTTCCTTGCGCATGATGTCGAACACCTGCTCAGCCATCTCCGGCTTCAGCGGGCAGTATGCCAAGATACGTGTCATCTCCTCGAAGTCGTTCTTTGAAGTTCTTGCCACGGCACCGCAGCTGTATGCAGCACCGGCATCCTCGCGTATTGACTTCAGATATATCATACTGAGAATCTGTCCTGCAATGCTTGCGCGTATTGAGTTCTCCAATGAGAAAGGCAACTTGTCGGTGTACCATACAACGATTGAGTTGGCCTGCGGAGTCTCCATCTTGCGCTTGAAGTGGTTGATGGCCTCACCCTTGAAGTTGGTGACGATGTTCTTGCCCTTCACCACTTTCTTCTGTGAAGGCAGCGATGCGATGTACTGCTCGATGAGCGGACGTATGGTAGCCTCGTCGTAGTTACCCACGATGGTGAATGTGAAGGCGGCGGCATTGGCAGTCTGCTCCTTTGCAATCTGTAGTATGCGGTCATAGCTGATGTTCTGGAGGTCGGCGAGCTTCAGCTCCATGTCATAAGGGTTGTGAGCCGAGATGGTGGCAGACACGGAGTCGTTGAAGGCTGCTTCGGGCGATACCTCGCGGTTGCGCAGTTCGGTCTCCATAGTGCTCATAACGCTTGCGAATGACTTCTCGTCCTTCTTGATGTTGGTGAAGTAGAGGTGAACGAGCTGGAGCATGGTCTCCACGTCCTTCGGTGTTGAATTACCAGAAACATTCACGCGTGTTCTTGTCACGTCGAGTGTTGCGCCGGCAATCTTTCCAGCGAGAGCCTTCTGCAACTCAGTGTTGGAGAAGTTGCCAAGTCCCGAAGCCTCCATTGCATTTCCGAACACCTTGAAGTTGGTGTAGTCTTCCTTGCCGTAGAGTGATGCACCTCCGAAGCCCTCACCGCTCAGCAGCACCTGATCTTGCTTGAGGTCGGTCTTCTTCAGTATCACCTTTGCTCCGTTTGAGAGCAGCAGTTCGGTATATCCTAACTTGTCGTTCTTTGTTTCCTTCTTGATAGAACCCTTCTTGGGCAGTGTTGTCATGATAGGCTCGTCCTTCACGTTGTCCACGTATGCCTCGAGTTTCTCAGCCCTCACGTCGTTGACAGCCTTGAGCAGGCTCTCCTTGGTGGGATAAGCCTTGCCTTCCTTCTCGTTGTTGAAGTTGATAATCACCACGTTGGAGTCGTTCTTCTGTGCCAACTGTCCGAGCAACTGGTTGATAGCCTCTACGGGTATGTTGGGCACCACCTGCTTCATCACCTGATAGTAGTCGTCAAGAGAAGGGATAGGCTCCTTGTCGAGGAAGTGATTCTTGTACTCGTTCACAAACTGCGAGTTATATCTCTTGTCCTTGTTGCTGTACATCTTGTCGAGCTTGCTCATATAATCCTGCACGTAGCGCTTGTACTCAGTGGGAGTAATGCCAAACTGGGCAGCACGAAGCACCTCGCGATACACTGCCGCAAGAGACTCCTCGATGGTCTTGCCTTCCTTTGGAACAGCCACAAAACCGATGGCGTCCTTTGTCTTGGCAAAGATGTAGTTGCCGTATTCCATCTGACCGCTCACATAGGGGCAGGCAGGATCCTGCTGCAGTTCGGCAAGACGGGTGTTCACTGTTCCTACAACAGCGTTTTTCACGTAGTCGATGAAGAGATACTGCATAGACGCCTTCAACTCATCAGGTATCGGGTCGCACTTGATAAACATCTCCACGAAGTTCACCGTCTGCTCCTTGTCCTTGTCAACAACCACGATAGGCTCTGCATTGTCGGGCACTGCCTCTGCCACAACTGGAGCTGGATTCTCGGGCATCTTGATTGAGCCGAACATGTCCTTAATCTTCTGCTCCACATAATCCACGTCGATATCACCGACAACAATGATTCCCTGGTTGTCAGGACGATACCACTTCTCATAGTAGTCGCGAAGCACCTGATACTTGAAGTTGTCGATAACTGACATCAGACCGATGGGGAATCTCACTCCGTACTTACTGCCGGGATAGAGGGTCGGAAGGTTACGCTCGAACATGCGCGAAGATGCACTTGTTCTCATTCTCCACTCCTCGTGGATAACGCCGCGTTCCTTGTCGATTTCCTCAGGGTCGAGGGTCAAGCCGTCAGCCCAGTCGCTGAGGATGAGCAGACATGAATCGACAACATTCTTCTCCTTCGACGGCACATTACTTATATTATATACCGTCTCGGCGATGCTTGTATATGCGTTGAGGTCTGTTCCGAACTTAATACCCTTCGACTCGCACCATCTGAGGATGCCGTCGCCGGGGAAATGCTTAGTGCCGTTAAAGCACATGTGCTCAAGGAAGTGAGCGAGACCTCTCTGCTCTTCCTCCTCCTGGATTGAGCCTACTTTCTGTGCGATGTAGAACTCGGCACGGTTCTCGGGCCAGTTGTTGTAACGGATGTAATAAGTCAGACCATTGTCCAACTTACCGATGCGCACGTCCTTATCCACCGGGATAGGCGGCATCTGCATCTGTGCCATGGCTACCACTGCAAACAGCAGCATGACCATCATTGAAAATACTTTTCTTGTTTTCATCTTTATTTAAATTTTTAAATTCATTCTATACCTTAGACGTATTATCTTGGCAAAAAGCTACACCAAACAACGATTTTTTTTAATTTTTAATTCTTATCCACAGACTTTTTTATCCACAGATTATCACAGATTACGTCGCGCAGCCAAAATCTGTGTTAATCCAAGATAAATTTATATCTGTGTTAATCTGTGGATCAAAATGACGCGGCAGCAACTTCTTAATTCTTCATTAAAATGCTCAGTCCGTCTCGCAGGGGGAGTATCAATTTCTCCACCCTGTCGTCCTTTGCCACATAGTCGTTGAAGGCACGGATGCCTTGCGTCTGATGATCGTTGTCGTATTCTGGGTCAATCACATGTCCGTCCCATAGGGTGTTGTCGGCGAGGATGAATCCTCCGGGACGCAGTATCTTCAACACCATTTCGTATGTCTCGATATACGTGCGCTTGTCACCGTCTATAAAAGCCATGTCGAAGATTATGCCGAGCTTCGGTGCTTCGGTGATGGCGTCGCCGATGATGAACTCTATCTTGTCGGAGACGGCGGACCCCTCAATCCACGGACGGGTGAAGTCCTCCATCTCGTCGTTAATCTCGAAGGTATATACCTTGCCTCCATCGCCAAGCCCCTCGGCAAGACAGATGGCACTGTATCCGCTGAACGTCCCCACCTCAAGCACATTCTTCGGCTTCACCATCTTCACCAACATCTTCAGCAGTCGGCCTTGCAGATGTCCGCTCGCCATACGTCCATGCAGCGTATGTATGTTAGTGGCGCGGTAGAGGCGGTAGAGATAGTCGCCCTCAGGGGAGCTGTGCTCCCTCACATAATTATCTAAATATCCAATATCCAATTTCTTTATACTTAATTCTTTTAACCACTGATTAAAACGTTTTTCCCTCAGAGTTATTTGTCCACAGAGTTTTTTTGTCCACAGATTATCACAGATTGTTACAGATTTCTTACAATATCAAAGATATTTTGATTATCACAGATTACGTAGCGCAGCCAAAATCTGTGTTAATCCAAGAAAAATTTTTATCTGTGATAATATGTGGATCAAAATGAGGCGGTAGCAACTTCTTCACTCTTCATTCTTCACTCTTCACTTTCAAAATCGCTTCCACCGCCAACCTATAGCTGTCCAAGCCGAATCCGCAGATCACTCCGAGACAGGCGCAGGAGATGTAGGAATGATGGCGGAACTCCTCGCGCTTGTGCACATTGGAGATGTGCACCTCAATCGTGGGACACTTCAGCGAGCGGATGCAGTCCTGCAGGGCTATGCTCGTGTGGGTATAGGCACCGGCGTTGAGCACTATGCCGTCATAGGTGAAACCCACCTCCTGCAACTTGTTTATCAGCTCGCCCTCGATGTTGCTCTGATAGTAGTCAATCTGCACGTCGGGATACTGGGCGCGCAGTTCGGGAAGATACTTCTCAAACGAACTGCTTCCGTAGATTCCTGGTTCCCTGACACCCAAGAGATTGAGGTTGGGACCGTTGATTATCTGAATTTTCTTCATTTTTTCTGACTTTTGTTTCCGTTTCTCAAATAAATTATGTAATTTTGACGCGGCAAAGTTAATAAAATATTCAATAATGACAAAGAAAACGGACGTAAATATTGTGAAAGGCTACGCAAGATACCTCAAATTAGAGAGAAATCTTGCGCAAAACACTCTTGATGCCTATCTCAACGACCTCGGTAAACTGCTGAGATACATCGACAACAACAACCTCGACCCGCTGACACTGAGACTTGAAGACCTTCAACATTTCTCAGCCACACTTCACGACATCGGCATACAACCCGTGTCGCAATGCCGCATACTCAGTGGCGTGCGCTCCTTCTTCCGCTACCTGCAACTCGACGGCTATCGCGACGACGACCCCACCGAACTGCTCGAATCACCGCAAATAGGGACACACCTGCCCGAGGTGCTCTCCACCGCCGAGGTGGACATGCTCGAAGCCGCCATCGACCTCTCCAAGCCCGAGGGACAGCGCAACAAGGCCATCATCGAGGTATTGTTCTCGTGCGGACTCAGGGTGAGCGAACTGGTGAACCTAAAGATTTCGAACATCTATTTCGACGAGGAATTCGTGAGAATCATCGGCAAAGGCTCCAAGGAGCGCCTCGTGCCCATCTCGGCGAAAGCCATCCAGGAGATAAGATACTGGTTTATGGATCGCAACCTCCTTAATATAAAAAAAGGTGAGGAGGACTATGTGTTCCTCAACCGCCGTGGTGCACACCTCACCCGCACCATGATTCTCATCATGATAAAACGCCTCGCCGCCGAAGCGGGCATACAGAAAACCATCAGTCCGCATACACTGCGCCACTCCTTCGCTACGGCACTGCTCGAAGGCGGAGCCGACCTGCGCGTCATCCAGGCACTGCTCGGACACGAGAGCATAGGCACCACGGAGATATACACCCACATCGACACTTCCACCCTGCGGCAGGAGATTCTTATGCATCATCCACGCAACATCATGCAAAAATCAAGAAAAAACACCGAATAAGTCGATTTTTATCCACAAAAGCATTGCAAATTGCAGGATTTTGAGTAATTTTGCAGCGGAAATAAAAAATACTCAACTTTTGGAAAGAAGGGGAGTTAATGGAGTTAAGGGAGTAAAAGGAGTTAAAGACGTATGTTTTAGCTATGAAAACTCCCTTGAAGGAAGCGAAAAGACTATTGTCTTTAACTCCTTTGAACTCCTTGAACTCCATAAGTTTGATGAATCAGAAAATAAAAAATACAAATATGCAAGAAACAAGACAGAACAAGATTGCACGCCTGCTTCAGAAGGAACTGAGCGTGATATTCCAGCAGCAGACAAGGGCTATGCACGGAGTGATGGTATCGGTGACGAGAACGAAGATCTCTCCCGACCTCAGCATCTGCACCGCCTATCTCAGCGTGTTCCCAAGCGAGAAGGCGGAGGAAATCCTAAACAACATCAAGGCCAACGAGAAGACCATACGCTACGACCTCGGACAGCGAGTGCGCTACCAGTTGCGCATCATCCCCGAACTGCGCTTCTTCATAGACGACTCGCTCGACTATATTGACCGCATTGATGAACTGCTTAAGAATTAGGAATTAGGAATTAGGAATTTTAAGGTGAACTTTCCGTTTTTCGTAGCCCGCCGCTACCTCTTCTCCAAGAAGAGCACCCACGCCATCAACGTCATCAGCGGCATCAGTGCCGTGGGCGTTGCCGTAGCCACCATGGCATTGGTGGTGACACTCAGTGTGTTCAATGGTTTCCACGATCTTGTGGCAACCTTCTTCACCAATTTCGACCCGCAGCTCAAGGTGACACCCGTCAAGGGAAAGACCGCCCCTGCCGACGACCCCATCCTCACCCAAATCAGGCAGATGCCCGAAGTGGAGGTATCCACGGAGACCGTTGAGGACATGGCTCTTGCCACCTACAACGGCCGACAGGCAATGGTGATCATCAAGGGCGTGGAGGACAACTTCGACAGTCTCACCCATATCAAGGATATCGTGGTGGGCAACGGCGATTTCGAGCTTCATGCCGCCGACATGCACTACGGCATCCCCGGAATACGTCTCGCCGAGACCCTCCAGACTGGCTACACCTACAAGACTCCTCTTAAGATCTACGCCCCCAAGCGCGAGGGCCAACTTAACATGGCAAACCCCGAGGACGGCTTCGTCGAGGACGAGCTTTATTCCCCCGGGGTGGTGTTCATGGTGAAACAGGCAAAATACGACAAGAACCACATCCTCACGAGCATAGCATTCGCACGCAACCTCTTCGCCCAGCAGGGCATGCTCTCGTCGTTGGAGATGCGCCTTAAGCCGGGGTCCGACTTCGAGTCAGTTAAGCAGAGGATGCAGCAGGTGGCAGGAGACAAGTACCGCGTGTGCGACCGCTTTGAGCAGCAGGAAGACACCTTCAAGATAATGAAGATAGAGAAACTCATGGCCTACGTCTTCCTGACCTTTATATTAATAGTGGCGTGCTTCAACATCATCGGCAGCATCTCGATGCTCATCATCGACAAGAAGAACGACGTGCTCACCCTTCGTAATCTCGGTGCAAGCGACAAGCAGATAGTGCGCGTCTTCCTCTTCGAGGGCCGCATGATATCCGCCATAGGAGCCGTGGCAGGCATTCTCGTCGGCCTTCTGCTCTGCTGGCTTCAGCAGCGCTATGGCATAGTGGGCCTCGGCCAGAGCAGCGGTTCGTTCGTGGTTGATGCCTATCCAGTGAGCGTTCATCCCGAAGACATCCTCCTCGTCTTTGTCACCGTAATAGCCGTAGGCTGGACCGCCGTGTGGTATCCCGTGAGATACTTCGCTAAGCGCCTGCTCTAACGCTTCGCCCTAAACAATAAAATGAGAACGGCCGGCATCGCAATGATAGCCGGCCGTTGTCATAACGAAAAAGGACATTTTTAATCAAGGTGGAACAGTTCCACCAGTGGGATACTGACGGGGGAGTTGTCGGGATTGACCTCCATTATGTCCGCCATCATGTCCCACCATTTTTGTGTGATTGGGTCAACGTTGGTAGTGTCCTGACTGTTGGTCTCCTTGTCGCATTTCTGCACGGCAAACAGCAGGTTGGTATCCTTGTCCCAGAAGATGCTGTAGTCGCTCACGCCCTGCTCCTTGATCATCTCCACCAGTTCAGGCCAGATGGCGGCATGGCGCTTGGCGTATTCTTCCTCGCAGCCCTTCTTCAGGTACATCTTAAATGCAAATCTCTTCATAATTATTTATTTAAAACATTCTTCACTCTTCACTTAAATAAGTTGCGGCAGGAAGCTTGATATTATCAATATCACTATTCCCACTATCAGCACAGCGATGGTCTTCGACGAGCAGCCCTTCCACTCCTTGAGGATGATACCCCAGATATTGGAGAACACCACGTTGAGAGCCATCAGGATGCAGAATGAGAGGGTGGTCAGAGTGGCTGACTCGGTGAGGAATCCCTTGCCGAGCGACAGGCCGAAGAACTGACTGTACCACAACGCACCGGCAAGCAGGCAGAACAAGGCATTGTTGCCCCAAACGGCAGACTTACGATAGTCGCCCCACGTGCCGTTCTTGCTGTTCTGATAGAAACAATATACGGCGTTGGTGAGGAATCCTCCCACGGTGACGAGCATCGTGGCGGGGAGTGTCTTGTACATGTCGGGGGTGAGGTCACCGAAGTTGATATCAGCCCCGAAGGCGAGTCCCACGTTGAAGCAGCCGCTCATAAATCCTGCGAGGAGTGCGATGGCGAGTCCCTTGGGGAAGTTGAAGTCCTTGACTGCCTCCTTCTTCTGTTCCTCTGAGAGCGACGATGCCTTCATGCTTCCAGCAAGTCCGATGACGGCAATGCCGACGAGGGTTACTACAACGCCGATGATTACCGATGCCGTGAGTGATGCCAAGGCATTCTGCTCAGGGAAGAATATGTTGAGCAGAACTGGGCCCATGATGGTTCCAAGACCTGCACATGTGCCGAGGGCTATGCTCTGTCCGAGAGCCACTCCGAGATAGCGCATGGAGAGTCCGAAGGTGAGACCACCCACTCCCCACAACACTCCGAAGAGCATGGTCATGGCGACATTGAACGAGTTGTCGGCATTGAACAGCTCAAAAAGGGAATGACCGTCGGGCACGGCAAGACATGCGCCGAGCAGCGGCAACAATAGCCATGCGAAGACTCCCTGCACAATCCAGTAGCTCTCCCAACTCCAGTCCTTAATCTTGTTGATGGGCACGTAGCAACTGCTTTGGCAGAAAGCTCCGATGGCGATGATTAACAAACCTATTGTAATTTCCATTTTGTTTCAAAAGCAAAATCACCCTCTCTTGCTCAACACCTCTGCCTCATACTTCTCGATGTCGGCGATGTAGGTCTCTCCTACAGGGATGTTGTTCTTGAGGTTGAAGTAGTCATATACTGCTCCGAACGGGAGGGTCTTCTCCTCCTCAAGCAGGGCGAGACGCTGGAACAGCTTGCCCTCGTCCTCATACTTGCGGAGCAATGGCAGCGGCTCAAGGAATGCCTGCAGGAGTGACTTCTGGGCTGCACGCACACCGATGATGTATGCACCGATGCGGTTGATGGATGCGTCGAAGTAGTCGAGACCGATGTGGGCACGGTCGAGGGCGTCGGCGCGAACAAGCTCTGAGAAGAGGTTGCGGGTGTTGTCGTCGAAGAGTGTCACATGGTCGGAATCCCAGTGCATCGGACGAGATACGTGGAGCATCAGCTCGGGAACGAACAGAAGGAGTGAAGACACTGCGTCTGACACGTTCTCAGTCTGCTCGTAGTGACCAGTGTCGAGGGTGTACATCACGTTGTTCTTTGAGCAATATCCGGCATAGAAGTCGTGAGAACCCACGGTGTAAGCCTCAAGACCGATACCGAAGAGCTTTGCCTCAAGACATGGCTTCATGTCGGGCAGCTGCTCGGCGAGGATTTCGTCGAGGCTCTCCTTGAGAATCTGACGATAGCGGAGCTTTTCAACTGTGAGGTCCTTTGAACCGTCATGCACCCAGATGTTCATGATACAAGGGTCGCCCTGTGCCTTACCCATGGCGTCGGCAATGCGGCGGCAGCGCTTGGTGTGCTCGATCCAGAACTCGCGGATGGCCTTGTCGGGGTTGGACAATGAAAGGTAGCCACTCTTGGGGTGAGAGAATGAAGTGGAGTTGAAGTCGAGGCACATATTGCGCTCCTTAGCCCACTGCATCCATCCCTGGAAGTGCTCAACGCCCACCTCGTCGCGGTCAACGAACTTGTTGCCGAACTCTCCGTAGGTCTCATGGAGATTGAGGCGCAGAGTACCTGCGAGCATAGATGTCACCTTGTCAATATCCTGGCGCAGCTCGTCGATGTTGCGTGCCTTGCCAGGATAGTTACCGGTAGTCTGGATACCGCCAGAGGCAGCCTCATTGCGCTCGAAGCCGACAACGTCGTCAGCCTGCCAGCAGTGCAATGAGATTGGAGTTTTCTCCAACAGCTCAATAGCCTTGTCTGTATCAACACCAAGCGCAGCGTAGCGCTCCTTTGCAATCTCGTAATTCTTCTTAATCAATTCTTCTTTCATAATTCTATATTTTTTAATTCTTAATTTTAATCCACAAATTATTTTTATCCACAGATTATCGCAGATTGATAAAGATTTCTTAAATATCAAAGATATTATAATTATCACAGATTACGTAGCGCAGCCAAAATCTGTGTTAATCCAAGATAAATTTATATCTGTGTTAATCTGTGGGTCAAACCATCGCGGTAGCAACTTCTTCACTCTTCATTCTTCATTTTAAAGCCAAGAACGCCTCATAGGCCTTGTCCCACTGCTCCTGATCCTTCGGTTCAAATATTCGGGGCTCCACGGAGTTGGCTATGATGGACCTCATGTCCCAGATATCCTTCACATCCCCGGCAGCCTTGGCCTGGAGCATGATGTTGCCGATGGCAGTTGCCTCCTGAGGACCCGCCTTCACGGTGACACCGCAGCTGTTGGCGGTCATCTGGTTGAGATAATCGTTGAGCGAACCGCCACCTATTATATATAATGTGTCAAGACGGAAGTCGGCAAACTCCTTCAGCCATGTGAACACCTGACGATAGCGCAATGCCAAACTGTCGAATACACAACGGATAATCTCGGCATATCCCTGGGGAACATACTGACCAGTCTCACGGCAATACTCCTGTATCGCCTCTATCATTGAAGAAGGATTGGCAAAGGCAGCGTCGTCGGGATTGATGAGACACTTGAACGGCTCCTGAGCCATAGCCTCACGCTGCAGTTCGGTATGCGACTGCGGAGCATCTGTGAACTCCTTGCGGCAGCGCTCGTATATCCACATTCCGCATATGTTCTTGAGGAAACGTGTCGTGCCGTCGATACCGCCCTCGTTGGTGAAGTTAAGCTCACTGCTGCGGTCGTTGATGATGGCGTTGCGCGTCTCGATACCCATAAGGCTCCATGTGCCCGAACTGAGATAGGCAAAACGCTCGTTGGCTGCGGGCACTGCCGCCACGGCACTCGCCGTGTCGTGTCCTGCCACTGCCACCACGGGCACTGCTCCTAAGCCAGTCTGCTTCTGCACCTCCTCGGTGAGCGTGCCGATAACAGTTCCCGGCATGGTCATCTCGCCGAACTTTTCCCTTTCAAGTCCGAGGCTCTCCAGCAAGTCTGCATCCAAGTCCTTGGTGACAGGGTTGAGAATCTGCGACGTTGAAGCCACGGTGTATTCGCATATTGCCTTACCCGTGAGCATATAGCTGAGGGCATCGGGGATGAAGAGAATCTTTTCGGCATTTTCCAGTGCCGAGTTGCCCGCCTTGCGCATGGCATAAAGCTGGAAGAGCGAGTTGAAGTTCATAAACTGTATGCCCGTCTTGGCATACACGGTCTGCTTGGCGACAGCCTCGTCGAAATACTTCTCCATCATGCCCACGGTGTGCGGGTCGCGGTATGCCAAGGGATTGCGCAACACAGCCCCGTCGCCGCCGATGCAGAGGAAGTCGCATCCCCAAGTGTCGATACCGATACTTGTGATTTCAATTCCACGCTTGGCGGCAACCTTCAGTCCGCCGATGATTTCGGAGTAGAGGGCATAGATGTCCCAATATACATGACCCCCGGTCTCAATAAGGTTGTTATTGAAGCGGGTTAGTTCCTCTTGTTCAATCTTGCCTTCTGCAAGCGAGCCGACGATGGTGCGTCCGCTGGTAGCCCCGAGGTCGATTGCAAAGAAATACTTTTTATTTTCCATTATTCAAATTTAGGTCTTTACTTATGTGACTTGTTTTAATCGGTTGCAAAGTTAGGGCGAAATATCGACATAGAACAACAGATTTTGACTTTATAGCCGTGATTTTTGGCGAAACTACCTACACTTCTCCCTAAAGTCGGATGGTTTCATGCCAATCTTCGCCTTAAACTTGGATGAAAAATAGTCGGGCGAACCGAAATTGAGCCTGTATGCTATCTCCTTGATGCTCTCGTCGGTGGAGGTGAGCAGTTCCTTGGCAAGCTGCAGGCGGAGGTTGTGCTGATACATCGCCGGGGCTATGCCGGTGTATTCCTTGAAGAGTTTTCGGAAACTGGAATAGCTGATGCCTAATTTCTGGGCTATCTCCTGTATGGTGATGCAGGTTTCGAGCGACTCCCTTATCATGACCTTCGACTTGGCGATGAGATCCACCTGGTCGGAGTTCTTCTTCAGCTCGCAGTTGCGCTCCAGGTAGTACATCTGTCCGATGAGATAGTTGACGATACCCGCAAGTGTCTGCTGGTAGTTGGGGTCCTCGCTGTCGGCTATCTTCATTGCCTTCTCGAAGATGGAGATGATGTCGTTGTTGAACCCCACGTGGTAGATGGGCTTGTCGGGCGACAGGAATCCCGCCTTCACACGGTCGTCGATGTTCTTGCCCTTGAATCCTATCCAATAGGAAGTCCATCCCTTGTCGGTGAGCGGGCGATAGGTGTGCCATTCCCCGGGGAAGAGCAGGAAGATGTCCCCCGGCTTGATGCGTGTCTCGGGAATGTGTGCCGACTCAAACACTCCCTCGCCCTCGGGCTGGTATAGCAACTGGTACTCGTCGAGCACCCTGCCCTTGTCAATATTAAAATAGTACCCGTACGCGTGTCCCTTAGTAGGATATGCCTCCCATGGGTCGATTTTCTCATAACCGACAGTACTGATTGTCAGTCCCCACTCGGCATCACGCTCGGATGCCAACAAATACTTGCTCATTTGCATGGTTTTAATATATCAAGAATTACAATATTTAGATTTTTGGCACAAAATTACGGCAAATAAAGCATAGTAAACGTAGAATTTTGACATTCGACCCCTAATTTTTGATATTTCTTGTAAAATAGGCACTGGATAGTCGCTGAACTTACTTTTGACCTGCCATCAGGAAGGTTGTTTCTGAAAAGGGCATCGTAATCGTAAACGGCGACAAGAACTTCTCAGTATCTGGTGTTCAGGTTAAGTAATCTGCATACAAGACACTAAAAATATTTCGACTGGGACTGCGCGACAAAAGCGATAGCCCCGGTCGTTGTTTTATATTATATTGCATTTTTGACAGCCATTTTTTATGTTAATTTGATGGTTTAACATTAAATTAACATAAAAAACAGGCTGTTTTGAGATAAAAATCACCTGTTATGAACTATAAAATGGATGTTTTTTAGTTAAAATACCTTTCTTCTATCACTTCTATCACCTCTTCCATCACCACTTAACCCACTGAGATTAATAGATTTAACCCTAAAAGTGATAGAAGTGATAGAAGAAAATGAAAATTTATAGAATACGCATGCTCGCGCGTAAGAGATTACCTATCATAAATATATAACTACAGTTATCTTAATATATTCACGAAAGCGAGTATAATTATACAAGAATTTAGCTGAGTTTTCTATTCTACACTGCGGAACAGACATTCCGCAGTGGAGAACGTCTGTTCCGCACTGCGGAATATAAAAACCGCAATGCGGAACATAAATTGGAGACTCATTCACTATAATACATAATAGTCTGCGAGATAAATTAAAGATACCTGTCATTACCAAATGACGACAGATTATCCAGTTGTTGAATGCATACTATGTTCATTAGTGTACTAAATCCGACTTTATATGGAATAACTTAGGTTAATCGCTTTTATTGCGTACGGGATTGAAGTTTTCTTTGTAACTTTGCAGACTACAAAGAAATACCTAAATTATGATTGTCATGAATAAGAAACTTATCACACTTGCCATTGCAGCTTTGACTTCATTCAGTGGAGCCATGGCACAGAGAGTCATGGACAGACTCGACCGCGGACTCGTGGCCGTAAAGACTACGGGCGGAGTGTATTGCTCGTGGCGTATTCAGGCTGACGAGTATTACGACGTGAAGTACAACCTCTATCGCGACGGGACGAAGGTGAACTCCGAACCGCTCAGCGTATCTAACTTTATTCAAGTTTCGGAAGTAACATATCTGTCTGTATATGAGGATGTCCGCGTGCAATTATTTGTGGTTTTTCGATGCGCAGTCTCTGGGAGCGTGGGCGTCCCGCCCGCGGCCTGCGTAGAGAGTAATCAAAAAACACCGCTAGACAAAGAGAAAGGCTGAAGTGGTGATGAGACTTGAGGAAGGTGCCACCGTACACTTGGCTGACGGTACGACATACACCATCGGTGCCGACGGAAAGAATGGAACGTCGTGGACGAACTACCGCATTCCTAAGGGTTCAAGCTCAGTGGAATGGTTTACATACTACGGCAACGAGTTCCTTTTCTACTGCGAGGGAGCAACTGGCAAGCCATACCAGTGCATTGAATATCCCCTGAAGAGACTTGAGGCAGGTGAGACGAGCCTCAGCACGGCTTGGGGCGACGGCTATGGACACCGCTCAAACAAGCATGAAAGTAGGCAGCAATGCCACCCTCAACGGCACCATCCACGTGACATACGCCACGACATGGACTCCCGCAGACGGTGACTACGTAAGGGTGCTCGACTGCGCCGGCACTATCAGCGGTACACCGACATTCGACCTTCAGGCTCTTCCCGAAGGCTTGGCGTGGGACACCTCCTCACTGTTCGCACAGGGAGTAATCAAGGTAGTCTCAGCAACTGGAATCAGTGGAATAAACGCCTCCACCGAGTTTGAAGCCGGTGTATATACCCTTTCAGGCATAAAGCTCATCAGCGGCATAAAGACCTCCAAGTCATCATTGGAGCGTGACCTCAAGAGCCAAGGCCTTGGCGCTGGCACATACATCGTACGCTCAGGCAGCAGCATAAAAGTAACATTCTAAATTTTGCTTTTAAAATTAGTACGGGGAGTTATAATGTGAAGTTGTAACTCCCCTTTTTATTTATCTCCAATACCTATAATTAGCATTTTTATCAAAAAGTGATGGTTAAAATCAGTTTTTAGGGGGTGAAATAACAATTTTCTTTGTAATTTTGCACCAAAATTATAAAAAAGAAACCTAAAGATGATTGTTATGAATAAGAAACTGGTTACACTTGCCATTGCTGCTTTGACTTCATTCAGTGGAGTCATGGCACAGAGAGTCATGGACAGACTCGACCGCGGACTCGTGGCCGTAAAGACTACGGCTGGAGTGTATTGCTCGTGGCGTATTCAGGCTGACGAGTATTACGACGTGAAGTACAACCTCTATCGCGACGGGACGAAGGTTAACTCCGAACCGCTCAACGTATCTAACTTTACTGACGCTTCCGGCTCACAAAGCTCTACATACACCGTGAAGGCGGTGGTGAACGGAGTGGAACAGGAGGCTTCGAAGAGCGCGACAGTACTTGCAAACAACTACAAGTCGATTACCATCAAGCACGACGCTTCCCTTAAATCAACCTATATCCCGAACGATGCCTGCTGCGCAGACGTGGACGGTGACGGCGAAGTGGAGATACTGCTGAAGTTTGACAACAAGGAAGAAGGAGAACAGCTCTATCCGAAGAACGGTCCCACAATAAACGGAGTGGAGACAAAGGAATACGCAATGCTTGCATGTCTGAAGCAGGACGGAACAGTGTTGTGGTGGGTGAATTGCGGCCCAAACATGGGTGACTTCCAGAACAACGAGCAGAACATCGTGGGATATGACTGGGACATGGACGGAAAGGCAGAGGTGGTGATGCGCCTCGAAGAGGGTTCCACCGTACACATGGCTGACGGAACAACATACACCATCGGTGCCGACGGCAAGAACGGTACATCTTGGACAAACTACCGCATCCCTAAAGGCTCCGGCTCAGTGGAATGGTTTACATACTACGGCAACGAGTTCCTTTTCTACTGCGAAGGAGCGACAGGCAAGCCATACCAGTGCATAGAATATCCCCTGAAGAGACTTGAGGCAGGAGAGACAGACCTCAAGGCAGCGTGGGGCGACGGCTACGGACACCGCTCCAACAAGCACTTCTTCGGTGCACCGTATCTCGACGGCAAGCATCCGAGCATGTTTATCGGACGTGGTATCTATACAAGGCACAAGTTCATTGCTTACGACGTTGACCCCGCAACACACGCCCTCAACGTAAGATGGAAGTGGACTAACAACAAGCCCGGCTCGCCTTGGTATGGTCAGGGATATCACAACTATTCAATTGCCGACGTGGATTGGGACGGCAAGGACGAGATAATATGGGGTTCGATGGTGATTGACGACAACGGAAAGGGACTATCCACCACTGGTCTCGGACATGGCGACGCACATCACGTGGGCGACCTCAACCCATACGCTCACGGTCAGGAAGTGTTTGCATGCAATGAGGACAATCCCGCAAACAACTATCGTGACGCCACCACGAGCAAGATCTACTATCGTATGACCGACACCAGAGATGCTGGACGTGCTCTCGCAGGTAATTTCTATAACACTATTCCGGGATCCATCGGCAATGGTGCTCACGACACACCTATATCTACTGTAAGCAACGACCACGTGACTGTAAGCACAGCGGGATTGGGTATGAACTTCCGTATCTATTGGGACGGCGACCTACAGGAGGAATGTTTCGACAACATTACCGTGTCGAAACCCGGCAAAGGCACTATGACCACATTCTCGGGAGTATATTCAAACAACGGCTCAAAGGCTACCCCATGCTATCAGGGCGACATCTTCGGCGACTGGCGCGAGGAGGTAATCGAGCGCACTGCCGACAACAACCTCAGGATATTCACGACAACCACCCCGACGGAGTGGCGAAACTACTCACTGTGGTATGACCACCAGTACCGCAACGCCATGGTATGGCAGCCCTGCGGATATAACCAGCCGCCTCATGCCTCATACTTCCTCGGCGAACTGGAAGGCATAACCATCGCCCCTCCCCCACTCACAACCACGGGACGAGAGGTCATAACTTCCTCAATAGATGCTTCGCTCAACGGCAAGCACGCACTGCTCGACGTTGACGGCGATGCCACTGTGACAGTAAGCGATGGTGCATCACCAGCTATCTTCACCGACAATGCACCTTCATGGGTACAGGGCACAGCCGCAAGTGAATGTACCACCAAGGACACTGAGATTAAATACACCTATTATATACATACGCTCG
>JALFIX010000185.1 GCA_022775105.1 Prevotella sp.
TGAAGACATATTGCGCAAGGAGGAGGTTTTCAAGAGGGAGTCGCGCACATCAAAGACCACTCATAAGGTTTTGGTAAGTGCAAATGGTGTGAAACGCAATGAGTATTCTGATGACATCCAAAAGATTGTGACATTGGACGATTTGTTTAAATGAAACGTTAAAGATTATTATAAGATAATTATTGTAAGATGATAATTGGAATATTGTTTGTATATTTGCATCAAAAAGAATCTGGTCATCAATGGATTATTGTAAAGAAGATATAGACAGGCTCAAGGCGAGTGTGGAGCATTTTGTGGGCAGGGAGATAAAGCTGCCCAGGGATTTCGTGTTTCTCGAAAAACAGGTGGAGTGTTATACGGGCGTGAAAATCTCGCAGAGCACTCTCAAGAGGCTGTGGGGATATGTGAGTTGCGACAGTGCCCCAAGCTATTATGTGCTCGACACTCTTGCCACAATGTTGGGATATACAAGTTGGACGGACTTTGTGAAGAGGAGTCTGGACAGCGAAAGCAGTTGCAGGATTGTGAGACGCAAGTTGCAGATGGACGCTCTGTCATTAGGCGACAAGATTGAGTTGATGTGGTCGCCATTTCGCGTGTTGGTGGCAGAATACACCGGGGATGGCACCTTTGTGGTGGAGCAGTCGGAGAACAGCAAACTCATAGCCGGCGACACATTCCATTGCAGTTGCGTGATCGAGGGCGAACCGCTCTATCTCACTGACGTGACTCATCCCGGAATTGAGGCTTGCGATTATGTGTGTGGCAAGTTGGGCGGAGTGAAATGGCGTGTCATCGTGAATGAAGCGAACAAGACAGAATCTGAAATAATAAGTGGAGACCTCGGAGTTTATAACAATAAAGAATAACCAAGAACCAGGGGATTGGTATTCGGCCAACTGCATCATCTCGCGCGAGACGATTGACGGACGGGTGATGATGAGAAAGCAGCTGAGACGGCAATTCCTCGACAATGGCGACCATCGCGACATGCTCAGAAAGGAGTATGCCGTGGGACGTATGTTGGCTGAACGCACTCCTTACATAGTGGGCTATCGCAAGATGACTGACAACGACGAGGAGTGCAGCATCTGGATGGACTATATCGAGGGCGAGACGGTGGAATCGCTATTAGCCATACAGCCCGATTATTTCCGCAACGAGAGAAATCTACGCAGATTCCTGCTACAACTGCTGGAGGGACTGGAAGAGATGCACGATTGTCAGGTGGTGCACATGGACATCAAACCGGCCAACGTGATGCTCACGTCGATTAACCGCGACGTGAGGATTATCGACCTCGGACTGAGCTACACCTACAGCCATCCCACGTCGGCAGGCATGACGGATGCCTTTGCAGCTCCCGAACAGAAGAAGGGCGGAAGTGTGGATGCGCGTACCGATATTTATGCAGTGGGCAAGATGATAGAGTATATCGAGCAGAGGCTCAACTCAGGGGGCAGGACGTATCATCTGCCAGGAACCATCCGCACTATCAAGGATAGATGCATACACGACAACAAGAACGAGAGATGGCAGTCGTGTGGCGACATCATCCACAGGCTAAACAAGGGCGGAAGGTGGTTGTGGATATGGCTGTTGTGCATAGCATTGGTGGGCTCAATATCGTTGGTGGTATATATGGAGAGCATGAATGGAGTTTTTACCGACAGTGGCGGAATGAGATATGCAGTGTTGTCGAGTGACAGTGGCACATGCGCCATAATAGGCCGACAGAAAGGGGAAGACCGCCCGAATATCTACATCAGTGACCATGTGAAATATCGCGGGCGCACCTATACAGTGACTGAGATTGCCGACAGTGCCTTCAAGGGTGACTTGAATGTGGTGACGGTATGTTTTCCGAGTACTCTGCGCCGAATAGGGGCTGGAGCGTTCAAGGAATGTAAGAACATGATTTCGGCCGACATTCCGGATAGCGTGACATATATCGGACCCACTGCATTCTGGTGGTGTGTCAAGTTGGAGTCGGTACATCTGCCCAAGGGCATCCGACGCATACCGATGGCATGCTTCAGTATCTCGGCACTCCGAGAGGTCAACGTGCCCGAGGGGGTGGAGAGCATAGGTTTTGATGCCTTCGCCAAATGCGACAGTCTGACGGCAATCAGTCTTCCCAATTCGTTGCGCGTCATCGAGCGAGGGGTGTTCTGGCAGTGCCATGGCCTCAAGAGGATTGATATTCCCGCAAATGTGGCGGAAATAGGACAGTATAACTTCCTCGGGTGCGCATCGTTGGAAGTAATCCGGAATCTGTCTGTGGTGCCACAGAATGTCATCGATGTCTTTGATGTCAAGAAGGCACATCGTGTAAAGTTGGAGGTGCCGGCATCGGCAGTGGAGGCATACAGGCATTCGGCTGTATGGAACAAATGTGAGATAGTGGCTATAGAATAATACAAACCAAAAATATAATCGTTATGTTTGAAATACTGAATATACTGAATGATTACCTCTGGACTTATGTCGTGATCACGCTTTTGGTGTTCTGCGCATTGTATTTCACCTTCCGGCTCAAGGGAGTGCAGTTCCGCAGGATTGGCGATATGGTGAGGGTAATAGTGGAGAAACCGGGCGACCGGAAGATTGGCGCGTTCCAGGCTTTTGCCGTCTCGCTGTCGAGCCGTGTGGGCACAGGAAACCTTGCGGGAGTGGCTTCGGCGATATTCGTAGGTGGCCCCGGGGCGGTGTTCTGGATGTGGATGATGGCTCTCTTCGGAGCTGCCACGGCATTTGTTGAGGCTACACTCGCACAGCTGTATAAGCGCAAGGGTGAGGACTCGTTTTATGGCGGTCCGGCTTATTATATGCAGCACGGACTCCACCGCAAGTGGATGGGTGTGCTGTTTGCAGTGCTTATCACCATCACCTTCGGTATGGCTAACCAGGTGGTCCAGAGTAATACATTGTGTGATGCTCTTGCCGACTCGCTCGCCATTGATGCCAAATGGATTGGGGCTGCTATCACCATTGCCACACTCGTCATCATCTTCGGAGGAATACGTCGTATCAGTCATTTCGCCAGTATCGTCGTGCCGTTTATGGCTATAGGATATGTCATCATAGCCTTGATAGTGATACTCTTGAATATCACTGAGATACCGGCAATGATAGTTCTCATAGTGAAGAGTGCCTTCGGACTGGAGCAAGCCGTGGGCGGTGCCTTTGGAGTGGCAGTCATGCAGGGAGTGAAGCGAGGACTATTCAGCAATGAGGCTGGCGAGGGCAGTGCGCCCAATGCTGCTGCCATCGCCCACACGTCGCACCCCGTAAAACAAGGACTGCTTCAGGCGCTGGGAGTGTTCACCGACACTATCGTTGTATGTTCGTGTACGGCTTTCATCATCCTTCTTTCAGGAATATATGACAGCGGTCGCGACGGCATCATCCTCACCAAGTATTCCCTCGAGCACCACATCGGGCCTCTTGGCGGTATGTTCATCACGGCAGCCATCTTCCTCTTTGCCTACAGCACCATCATCGCCAACTATTTCTATGGCGAGACAAACATAAGGTTTATCACCCGCAAGATGTCGTATATAAACCTTTTCCGAATAATCACGGGAGTGACTGTGATGGCAGGGGCACTCATCTCATTGCAGGAAGCATGGAGCATTGTGGATTTGGCTATGGGAGTGATGACGATAGTCAATCTTGCCGCCATCATCCAACTCTCACCAAAAGCCTTCTTCCTCCTGCGCAACTACGTCGCACAAAAGAAAGAAGGCCGAGATCCTGAGTTCCACCGCTCGATGATGCCTGAGGTGGAGAAGGATATTGAGTGTTGGGAATAGACTCTCAGAGAGGGAGGTTTATTGTTCCTCCCATCTCAACACCGCTCCGTTGCGTCTTGCGGGGTCAGCACCCTTGAAATCCATTGAGTAGGGGCTGCCGGTCGTTGGGCTTTTTCCTATATATGTATGGGTGCGTGTGGACATAAGCATGAACTCCTGGTTGAGGTAGTCCTGCCACAGGAACTCCTCTGCCTTGCTTTCGTCGGCGGTAAGTCTCACGTCGCCTGCGATGCCATAGCCTGCCACAAACACGAATCGCCCGTCCTTACACTGTAGTATGACCTTGCCGTTGCCGCGGTCGATGATGCGGAACCGGGTGAGGTCGCCCTTGTCCTCTGTGCGCGTGTCATATACAAGTCCGTGTGGAGTGGCGTGCATGGGAAGTCCGGTGGCAAGGTTTATGATGCGGAAAGTCTTTCCGTAAGGTATGTTTTTGCTGCGGTCGGCCTTGGTCTCCTCCACTGTGAAGTTGTCAAACAAGGCATAGCCGCCTTTCTGTCCCTTAACGTTGAAGGCGAAGAGTGAGAGTCGTGAGCCTTGGAAGGATATGAGCTGGTAGGAGAGTTTCATGTTGCCTCCTATTGGGCTGAATGTCTTTCCGTCAGTGGAGTACTCATAGTGTCCCTGGTCGTTGTCAAAGTCACCATCGAATCTCAGCCAGATGCGTCCGTCGGCGAGTGCTATCTCCTGGTCTATGGTGTCGTTGTTGAGCTGTTCGAAGCATCTGAGTTTTATGTTTTTACCATCCTTGACAATGCCCGTCCATGAACAAGGCACGTTGATGTTGCCAAGACCAGCCACATCGCCGTCCTTGAGATTCTTGACATTGAGTTCTACGGTGGTGATGCTCGACGGCCCTATTACTCGTTGGGTCAGCGTGTTGCGTGCCCACATGAGCTGTTCGGCAGGCATGGTGTGCAGCTGTAGTTTGCCTCCTTTCAATTTCCACATTGTGTCATCGGGATTATGGTTCCATTGCCATACGCGTCCGAGCGACTTGCCGTTGAAGTCCTCGTTGCGCTCGTATGGTGCGTGCGGCTTGATATCCCCTGTGCCGGGTATGTTGGGCTTAAACCATGTGCGTGGTGCACGGCCAAGGTTGCCTTCGAGTCCGAGCATGGGCCAGCCGTCTTTCCAGGTGATGGGGGCCAACGTCACGGTGCGTCCTATGGAGTGGAAGTCCATCATGAGCAGTGCATACCATTCCCCTGTCTGTGTTTGCACGATGCCTCCCTGATGTATGTTGGTGCAAGCCGTGGCGTCGGGATTGACTGGACCCAGTCCAAACTTTGTGCCGTCAGGCACGATACGTCCCCTCACCTCTGTCAGCGATGCCGCATGATAGCCGAATGTCTCGTCGGCAGTTATGGTGATGGTCTCGTAAGGTCCCCAGATGCTTTTTGAGCGTGAGCATAGGGTGCGGCCGTTGGGCTTGTAGTCAGTGGAGATGATGTAGTACATTCCGTTTATCTTGTATGCGTGATGTCCCTCGCCCACTGCATTTCCCTCTGGCATGATGACGCGGTCGGTTTCATCGATAGGTCCGCTCATGTCCGGCTTAAGCTCCGTGCAGTGAACCTCGCCATAGCCATGTATTGCATATATCTTGCCGTCATCGTCAAACAGCACGCTGAGGTCGTATATGCGTCCTTCCATGTTGTGGTGTTTCCATGGTCCCTTGATGTCCTTGCTTGTAAAGCATTGTAGTCCTTTGCCGTTGACGTTGGAGAATACATAAAACTGTCCGTTGGCATATCTGATGGCAGGAGCCCAGATGCCTTGGCCGTAGATTTCCTTGTGGTTCTTGAGTGAGAATGCATCGTCGTCAAAGTCGAAGCGGTCGAAGCAATAGCTGACATTCTCCCAGTTGACGAGGTCGCGCGAGTGCAGTATGACAAGTCCCGGCACGGTGTGCATGGTTGTGCCGGCGAGGTAATAGTCGTCGCCCACCCGCAGTATGTCGGGGTCGGAAAACTCGTCGTAGAAGAGCGGGTTGGTAAATGTGCCGTTGCCGTTGTCGGCAGTCCACGATGTAGTCTGGGCATGCATCGGCAGTCCGAGCATGGTGGATAGTAGTGTAGTTACAATTAAGTTTTTAATCATAGTGTAAATGGTTTTAAATTCGGCTACAAAGATATATAATATATTTTATATTTAAGGTATATATGCCCGAATATTTAACTAAAATTATATTTGATTCAGTTGTCAACTGATTGCCCTATTCAGATGTCATAAAGATGGGCATTGTTGAATATCCCCTAAACTATGTATTTTGTGATTTTTACTGCCACTACTGCCACCTTTGGGGTTAATATTCTTAAATACAATAAGTTAAGTGGTGGCAGTAGGGGTGGCAGTAGGGTGACAACGGTGGCAGTAAAAGCCGTTTTTTGCCCAAAAATCATTCATTTTTTGATTAAAACAGGCGATTTTCATTCAAAAATCGTTTGTCTTTTATGTAAATTTAATGCTAACCATCAAATTTGCGATAAAAACAGCCCATTTTTCATTAGTTTTTGATTCCCTTTCGATGCATTCTCGTAATGAAAATGAACCAGCCGATAAGCGGAATGCCAAGACAGAGGCGCAGGGTGTCATCAAGGTCACGGGAAAACGGAAGTGGAAGAAGCTGCAGTCTTTATAATGTCTTCAGTTTCTCCTTCACCTCCGACGTGTTGTTGCGCGAGACGGGGATGGGCTTGTCGGTGCCGAAGAGCTGGAGCTGATAGCCCGAATTGCGGTCGGACACCGAAATCACGAAGTTGAGGTTGACAATGAAAGCACGGTGGCACTGCACCATAAAGGGCAGGTCGCCGATGCTTTCCTTGATCTGCTTGAGCGTGATGCGCATGGTCTTGTGGCACGGGTTGTCGCTCTCCATATAGCAGATGTCGGCATAGTTGGCCATGGATTCCACATATATTATACTGGATGGCTTGATCTCGAATACGGCATTGGCGGTGGTGCCCGTCAGCCGGCACAGGTCTTCGGTGCTTCCGTCGCCTTCTTCCGCCTGCTCCGGCTCTGTGTCGGCTTGTTCGGCGATGGTTTTCTGCCGTTCCTCAAGCAGGGCGTTGATTGTCCTCACCTCTTCGAGCTGATGGCGCAGGTGCCAGTTGCGGTTGCGCACGTAGGTTCCGATATAAAGGAATATACATGTGGAGGAGACGTAGTAGATGTATTCCGAAAAGTAGGTCAGGTGGATCTCACCGCCGTGCCACCACGGCTCGATGGGATTGTCGCAGAAGAAGAACCCGCCGAAGACGGTGAGCACGAAGGCAAGCACGGGAATGCTGACGAGATACATCACGAGACTATTGCGGTGGACGGTGTTCAGCGGCAGTGTCGGGTCTAAGGGCAGGTGCAGGACGTAGGCGCAGAACGTGCCAGTGAGGATGCCCACCACGAAGGTGATGACACCCTGGGCGAGGAAGAACAGGGGGCGGCCCTCGTGGATGCTCTCGACGTTGAATGGCATGGTCAGCCACAGCAGCAGGATGACAAACAATCCCGCATATAGATTCTCGCGCACGATGCGGATATTCTTCGGTTGTTTCAGTATTTCTTTCATGATCGGCCTGTTTTAAAATCGGATGCAAAGATACACCTTTTATCCCACATTTGCAAGCATTTGGGACAAAAGGTAGGGATATGTGACGAATGGAAGGCGATATATCCCATTCCATCGTCCGTATATCCCACACTATTGCACAATCCAAATATCCGCCGTAACTTTGCAGCGGAATTTTTTTTAGATACAATAGATATGACGACATTAAAATTATGTGCAGCGGCTCTTGCCGCAATGTTGGGCGTGGCAACAGCTAATGCCCAAACGGAAAAGAAAGATTCGGTTGACTATTCGCTCAACCTGAAGGAGTTTGTGGTGAAATCAACCGCGCCAAGGACAAAGATGAAAAACGGGACGATGGTGACACGCATCGTCGGCTCGCCGTTGGAGTCGGCCGGATCGGTGGACGACATGCTCGCACGTGTGCCGGGAATGACGCGCATTGGCGGACAGCTCCAGGTGATAGGCAAGGGCACACCTATCTATTATATCAACGGCAGGAAGGTGCAGGACATGGAGGAACTGAAGCGACTGAGGAGTCACGACATACGTGAGGTGGAGGTGATAAACAGTCCAGGAGCGGCTTACGACGCATCGGTGAATGCCGTGGTGAAGATCAAGACCCGCCGACAGCAGGGCGAGGGACTCAGCGGACGCTTCGACCTGAGCGACGAGCAGGCAATGAAGTCGGGCAACAACAACGTGGCTTCAACGCTCAACCTCAACTACCGCCACGGGGGCATGGACTTCTTCGGCGGTGTGACGTTCCAGAATGACTATCTCGACGGCTACAGGTCATTGCTCGAACAGAACTCATACGGCAAGGATGTCACATACACGCAGACGGGATATACCCAAGCCGAACAGAATTTCTCGCGAATGTTCTTCAATGCGGGAATGAACTGGCAGATAGACGATGACAACTCTGTGGGAATGAAACTGGAAAGGGGTAGATGGCTGAAGAACCACTACAGATTCTCGATGGAAGAGGACATACTGCGCAACGGCGTCAAGGAGGACTACCTGAAGTCGGTGAGCGACATCAACTTCAGGAATCCCAACACCATGCTCGCCAATGCCTACTACAACGGCAAGATAGGCAAATGGGGGATTGACGCCAATGTGGATTACTATTCGCAGTGCGACAAGAACGACGACCGGATAAACGAACAGGCCATGTCGGGCAACCGCACCGTTGAGTCGATGACCGAGAACAAGAGCAACCTCTTTGCGGCCCGTCTCATTGCCGATCATCCCCTGTGGACAGGAAAACTGACGTTGGGAGGCGAACTCACTACGGTGTGTCGCGACAACGACTATCGCATCAGCGGTGTGGACAACATCTTCGACAGGATGTCAAAGGTGAGCGAGCAGGACTATGCGGCTTTCTTCGAATACGGCTTGATGATTCCCAAGGCGGGAATGTTGACTCTTGGAATGAGATACGAGCATGTGGCTTTCGACTTCGATGACCTTAGCGATGCCTCGCGCTCGGTGAAGAGAAACCACGACGACTTCTTCCCGTCGCTCTCATTCGGCACCCGACTGGGAGCAGTGCAGATGCAGCTGAGCTATGGCATAAAGACCACCCGACCGTCTTACCACCAGCTACGCAGCGAGATTGACTACGGGAGCAAATACACCCTTCAGACAGGTAATCCACTGCTTAAGAACGAGATACGCCATACCCTCGACCTCTCGGGACGATGGAGTTGGCTCGCCTTCAATGTCAACTACCTGCATATCACGGATGCCATCTATGACTGGACAACGCCCTACAACGACAATGGAGTGGTCATGATAGGCATGGTGAACTTCGACCGCCCGATAGACGTGTTCTGCGCTTTCGTCAACGCCTCGCCAACAGTAGGTGTATGGACCACGAGCAACACCGTGGGTGTGCAGAAGCAGTGGCTCTCGTTTAATCTCGACGACCCGCGCGAGACTACGGGCAAGCGCCATGTGACATACGACAAGCCGATGCTGATATTCAACAGCGACAACGCCTTCCGCCTGAAGCACGAATGGCAGCTGGAACTCAACTCGCAGTTCTACAGCAAGGCCCACTACCGCAACGTGCGCCTGCTGCAGGCATACTGGAATCTCACTGCCGCAGTGCAAAAGTCATTCCTCAAGGACAGGTCATTAGTGGTGCGCCTCTCATTCTGCGACATATTCAACACGGCAAAGCAGGACGCCATCCTCGACCTCGGCAACTACACGCTGCTCCAGGGTGATGTCTTCGGACAAGGACGCGGCAACTACAGTTTCCACCGCGTCTCTATCTCAGTGCGCTATGCCTTCAACGCCACCAAGAGCAAGTATAAGGGCAAGAGTGCGGGCGAAGCGGCAATCAAGCGAATGTAAAGGTCTTAAGGAGTTAACTCCTAATGTCACTTGTGGGATTCTTGATCCTCTCCTTCACCTCGGCAGTGTATTGCTTCGACACGAGAACGGTGTCGGAGCAGTCCTGCATGATGAGCGCGATGCCACTGTTGCGGCTCTCCACCTTCTCCACATGGCGCAGGTTGACGATAAAGGCGCGGTGGCACTGCATGAAATACGAATGACGGCAAAGCAATTCCGACACCTTCTTCATGCTTGTGCGTATCGACATGCTCCCTATGCTGTCATTATTATAATAATGCACGCGAACATAATTACCTTCAGATGTGGCATAAACCACCTGCGACGGCCGCACGTCGAGCGACTCCTTGGTGGCGCCACTGATAGTAATTATGTCGTCGTTGTCGGCAGTGACTTCAGATTGCTGTTGCGGTTGCTGCCGGGTTTCCTTGCGCTGTCTCTCCTGCAACATACCGTTGAGCAGTTGTGCCTCTTCGAGTTGCCGGATGAGATAGCGCTTTTTATACACGCTTCGCCAATACACGTGAATCACGATGGTGGTGAAGCAGTCGATGGCAATCACTGAGCCAAGCGTCTGCCAACCGAAATGGTTGTCAACCACCTCATTATTGGCGAAGGCATCAAGGAAAAGGCACATCAGCGTAGTGCCAAGCAATATATTGATGGACTCGAAGCGGATGTTGCGCCTGATGATATACTGGCTGCCACGGGAGATGTCGTTGGGCATACGGAACACCTTCTCCACCACATACTCGCTGACGAGCACGCTGAAGGCAATGATAACACCTAACCCTACGAGCAAAACCCATCTCATCCATCCGAAATGGTTAAGCCCGAAGGGCAGGAACACGGCTATAAACAGAATGCCGATAAGCGCACTCTGCAATCTTTCTTTTATAATGGTTGTTTTCATATAACTGGCATCGTTCCCAAGAGACGGGGAAGCGAACGGCTGCAAAATTACTAATTTTTTCTCAAATTAGCAAATAAAACATCATTTTTTATTCATTCAACAACATATATATACTGCGGTTTCGGACTGAAGCTATATTATGACCATTATGTGCAAAAATAGCGAAAAAACGCGGTGTGCTCGCACACAACACTTGATTTGGGTCAATATAAAGGCATATTTTACTAAAAACAGAGATGAAAATATTGCGTATATGAGAAATTCGTCGTACCTTTGCACCGTCAAAAGACAACAAGGGTGTTAGTCAACGACATTAAAGGTAAATAAGAATTTCGATTTAGGATACATCATACTTAGGTTTTTAGTTATAAAGGTTATTAGGTAATAAGATTGATTTGTTTCGTTTGATAGGTTAGTTTTTTTTGGTAAAAGATTAGATTGTTTCGGATAACACAAAAGGAGGCCGTGAGGCTGTGAATTTGGTTAATTTATTTTTAAGCAATAGGGCCTGGTGATTCGTCACCAGGCTTTGTTGTTTATATACGATTATCATTAGAATTTATTAAATTTTGTTATTTCAAGGAGAAAAATTTGGTCGTATCGAAAATAATGCCTACCTTTGCATCGGTTCAACAGGATAGACAAGAAATTAAGTAGAGAGGATTCCGACATATCCCTATGTCGGAATTCTAATTTTTTTCTGCCCATTAGAACCGCTAACATTAATAACAATTTAAATAAAATCAAGTAATTATGGCTTACATGTCGCAAGAGGGCTACGATAATATGGTAGCCGAGTTGAAACGCCTGGAAAGCGTGGAGCGCCCTAAGGCATCAGCAGCCATTGCTGAGGCTCGTGACAAGGGTGACCTGAGTGAGAATTCTGAATATGATGCAGCCAAAGAGGCTCAAGCTCATCTCGAAGATAAAATCAACAAACTGAAGCTCGCCATTTCTGAAGCTAAGGTCATTGACACTTCGAGACTGAGCACCGACACTGTACAGATCCTGTCAAAGGTGGAGATGACCAATCTTACCACCAAGGCAAAGATGACCTATACCATCGTGAGCGAGAACGAGGCTAACCTGCGTGAGGGCAAGATTTCGATCATGACCCCCATTGCCCAGGGCTTGCTTGGTAAGAAAGTGGGCGACGAGGTGGAAATCAAGATACCGCGTGGCACTATCACCCTGCGTATCGAGAGCATCACCATCGCGTGATAATCCCGAATTGCTCTGCTTTCGGTTTGCGCAGCCATTCTTCATTCTTCATTTTAAATTTATTAATTATGGACATATTTTCAAAGATTGCTGCCGGTGAAATTCCCAGCTATAAGTGTGCCGAGAGCGACAAGTTCTACGCTTTTCTCGACATCAACCCAGTGGCAAAAGGCCACACATTGGTGATACCTCGTCGTGAGGTGGATTATATCTATGATATGGATGACGACGAACTGGCTGAATATCAGGTGTTCGCCAAGCGAGTTGCCGTTGCCCTTAAGAAGGCTTTCCCATGCAAGAAGGTGGCTCAGGTGGTATTAGGACTTGAAGTTCCGCATGCCCACATCCATCTCATCCCCATGAACTCAGAGGCTGACGTTGATTTCCGTCGCGAGAAACTAAAGCTAAGCAGCGAGGAAATGGCGGAAATAGCAGAAAAAATCAGAAACAACTTCTGATAGTATTTTCCACAGATTCCCACAGAAATTTATTTTTTATTTGATTATCACAGATTATTGCCCATAATATAATCTGTGATAATCTTTTTTATAATTATTATCTGTGTAAACCTGTGGATTTTCAGATTACACAAACTCCTCCCCGTACTTCAGCTGTGCCTCATTCACGTATTTGCGGATTTGGCCTGAGGTGTCGCCTTTCTTGCAAATAAGCAACACGTTGTCCTTTTCGGCAACGATGAAACCTTCCAGACCATTCAGTACGGCAAGTTTACCCTTCGGCACCTTGATGACATTGTCCTTGCAGTTCTCCATCATCACGGTGGAGTCGATAACCACGTTGTCGTTGCTGCTGCGGCTCAGACATTCGTAAATGCTGTGCCATGTGCCGAGGTCGGCCCATCCGAAGTCGCACTTCATCACATACACCTCGGGGCAATTCTCAAGTACGGCATAGTCAATCGACAGGTTGGGGAACGAGCCGTAACTCTGCTGGCAGAATTTCAACGCATTATCCAGAGTCACGCCCCCCTCCATACAGTTGATTGCATTTGCCACCTCGGGATATACCTTATAAAAACACTGCCTAAGATAACTGACATTGGCAAGGAACAAGCCCGTGTTCCAAAGGAACTCACCGCTCTGCATAAACATGTTCGCAAAGTCGCGTTCGGGCTTCTCTGTGAATGACATCACCTTATATATATCCTCCACACCCGAAGGCTCGCCCATCTGAATATAGCCATACCCCGGCTCCGGACGACTTGGTTGAACGCCCATGGCAAGTATTGCCTTGCGCTCCCCCACTACATCCAGTCCTTCCTGCACATTCTTGCCAAAAGCGTCGTCGTTGAGCACGAACTGGTCGCTCGGCGACACCACCACGACAGCGTCGGGATTGCGCTTGGCGATAGTGGCTACTGCCCATGCCACACTCGGTGCGGTGTTGCGGCTGATAGGCTCGGCTATGAGGTTTTCCTCAGCCAACCCCGGCAGTTGCAGCCTCACCATGTCGGCGTATTCCTTGTTGGTGGTGACGATAATGTTTTCCTTGGGTAATATGTTTGCGAATCGGTCGTATGTGATTTGCAATTGTGAACGGCCAATGCCGAAGAAGTCGATAAACTGCTTCGGATAGCTGTCGCGGCTGCTTGGCCAAAGTCTGCGTCCCTTACCTCCGGCAAGTATTACGCAATAGTCCTTGTTTCTTTTTTCCATAGCGATTATTAAATAATGAGTGTCTGTTTTCAGCCGCTAAATTACGAATAATAATTGATATGAGCAAATTTTTTGTATTTTTTTGAGGAAATATTTGCCAAATTAAAATATTTGTTGTATCTTTGCACCCGCAAATAGCCCAGATGGCGGAATCGGTAGACGCGCTGGTCTCAAACACCAGTGGAGCAATCCGTGCCGGTTCGACCCCGGCTCTGGGTACGAATATTGTCAACTAAGAGGTAAACATCTGTCAATAGGTGTTTACCTCTTGTCTTTAAGAAAGGAACTTCAGTTCGAACATATATGCCCTTGCCCAACCATACAGATCGATACTTTTTTATAAAAATAGAAGATTTATTTGCGTATTTGGAAATTAATTATTAATTTTGCAGCCGTTTTTGTTATATATCATAAAATGACTGGGAATATTCATTAATTTATAGTATAGATTTTTATCGATGTTTAAAAAGTTTCATGGCTTCCACCTGTTGGAGAGCCACCACAACGAACAGGTGAAGCGGCTTCAGGCCCGGCTTCCCGAGTATTTGAAGAGTACGGCCATCAAGGCCGCAGTAGTTATCCTCGCTACACTGTTGATATGGAATCTGCCATCGACGAGTTTCGGCATTGAGGGACTAACTGTTGTCCAGCAGCGAATTATCGCCATCTTTGCCTTCGCCACATTGGCATGGGTGCTGGAAGTGGTGCCTGCATGGGCCACGTCTGTGGCTGTCATCGGACTATTGCTTATATTCACGAGTGACAGTGGATTTATTCTTATGTGCAACCCCGACGAGGTTGGCACACTTCTTAGCTACAAGTCGGTAATGGCAACATTTGCCGACCCTGTTATCATGTTGTTCATCGGAGGTTTTATCCTTGCCATCGCTGCCGGTAAGACGGGTATCGACGCCCAGCTTGCCAAGGTTCTGCTCAAGCCCTTCGGAAGCAAGAGCGAAAACGTACTTTTAGGTTTCCTGCTCATCACGGGATTGTTCTCGATGTTCGTGTCAAACACAGCCACAGCTGCAATGATGCTCACCTTCCTCGCCCCCGTATTCAAGCAGTTGCCGCCCGAGGGCAAGGGACGCATGGCAATGGCACTTAGTATTCCCGTGGCAGCCAACCTCGGCGGTATGGGAACACCTATCGGAACACCTCCCAACACTATCGCACTGAAATATCTGAATGACCCCGAAGGCCTCAATCTTGGCATCGGATTCGGCGAGTGGATGATGTTCATGTTCCCGCTCGTCATCGTACTTCTCCTATTGAGTTGGTTTATCATCAAGAAGCTCTATCCGTTCACACAGAAGACCATCGAACTGAAGATTGAAGGCGAACTGAAGCATAACTTCAAGACCAAGGTGGTGATCGTGACATTCATCGTCACTGTTGCCCTCTGGCTCTTGGACAGCGTTACGGGCATCAACTCCTACACCGTAGCTCTTGTACCGTTCGTGATATTCTCACTCACTGGTGTTATCGACCGTCGCGACTTGGAGGAAATCAACTGGTCGGTTATCTGGATGGTGGCAGGTGGTTTCGCCCTTGGCTACGCCCTCAACGGTTCGGGACTCGCCAAGCAGGCAGTGTCGAGCATTCCGTTCGGCGACTTCTCGCCTGTGGTTATCCTCGTCCTGGCATGTATGATATGCTATGCCCTGTCCAACTTCATCAGCAACTCCGCCACGGCAGCCCTGCTCATGCCAATCCTCACAGTGGTATGTCTTGCCATGGGCGACAAACTCGACGTCATCGGCGGCACATCCACAGTGCTCATCAGTGTGGCAGTGGCAGCATCGAGTGCGATGGTGCTCCCTATCTCCACCCCACCGAACGCCCTTGCCTTCGCCACCAACCTTATCACTCAGAAGGATATGGCGCGCATAGGCCTCATCATCGGTATTATGTCAATGGTCTTGGGAATATCAATGCTGTATTTATTAGGAACGATGCACCTTATTTAAGATTGAAAAATTGAAAGATTAAATAAGCTGCGCTTACTTATGTAGGTGCAGCTTATTTATTTTCGTTTCAGGAGTACAGCGGCAATTATTGGTGCACCTACCAATGCTGTGACACTGTTAACGGGCAAGGCCCCCTCGAAACCAGGAAGACGTGATAAGATGGAACAAAGAAGGGTGAGCGATATACCGCTTATTAATGTTGCCGGCATAAGCCAACGATGGTCGGAGGTGCGGAAAACGGCACGGGCAAGATGCGGAACAGCAAGACCCACAAACATTATAGGACCGCAATATGCCGTGACAACTGCGGCAAGTAATCCTGACGAGAGAATCACCATTATGCGCGAACGTCGGATGTTCAATCCGAGATTTCGAGCATAATCATCTCCTAACATCAGTAGATTCATAGTTTTTATCAGCAACATTCCCATTGGAAGGATGATGCACATCAATAAGGAGAAGACTACGAGTTGGGTGCCAGAGGTACGGGTGAAACATCCTAATCCCCACACAACGTATGCCTTGACATCTTCTTCGGCACTGAAGAATTTTAGCACTCCTATTATCGCCGTAGCAAGATAGCCCGTCATCACACCTATGAGAAGAAGAGTGACATTGCCACGTACATACTGAGCCACGAAAACTATCAATGCCAAAATGGATAGAGCACCAACAATGGCTGCAACCGTGATTGCCACATCTCCCACATAGCCCAAACGGCTGAGTGCCACACCTCCAAGCGATGACGAGAGCAATACGACAAATGCCACACCAAGTGATGCCCCGTTGCTGACGCCCAAGACAGATGGTCCGGCAAGAGGATTGCGGAATACCGTCTGCATCTGCAATCCACTCACCGACAGACCTGCTCCTGCCAACAAAGCGGTTATGGTCTGCGGCATGCGCGAGTTCCATATTATATTGCTCCATATTGTCATCTCGTCTTCTGTATATCCTTCAATGGGCAAATCGAGCACTATCCCCACAATGGCATCAAGAGGAATGGACACAGTACCTATGAACAGATTTGCCACAAAGAGCACGGCGGACAAGACGACGAGTGATAGCATCGTCAGAAAACTTAACCCTGGCTTTAACATATATCCTTCTTCTCTTTCCTCCTTATAATAATTTATAGAATGTAGGGGTATATCCCTTTGGCATGACCTCCGTATGGAAGATAGCAATAAAATCCGCCAACACCTTGTCGGGCATCACGGGAGATATTTCATAATACGGTGTGGTTTTCATATTGCAGTATATCACCTTTCTATCCCTGAAAGCCTTGAACATGACATTGCGAGGCTCTGACTTCTGCAATGCCTCGTAGGAGAACTCACCAGAATAGCTATTGAGTATGCGCCAATAGTCAGCCTTGGCTGCCTTGGCATACATTGTCTCAAAGTCGATGGGTAGGCCTCCTGTGTTATCATCATCGATGACATAGTCGGCACCGGCGTCACGGAATATCTGCGCAAGATAGTTCTTTCCTCCCACAGCATGCCAGTTGCCACCGTGCATCTCACCACTGAATATGGAAGGACGCTCACCGCCAACAGCCTCAACCTTAGCTTTCAGTGAGTTATATCGGTCGGCAATGTCGCTGAATATCTTGTTTGCCTCCTTTTCCTTGCCGATAAACATTGCTACAAACTTTATCCACTCTGCCTGTCCAAGAGGGTCGAGTTCCTTATAACCAAGATGGGGTACGAGAGTAACTCCCGTCTCCTTGATGGCATCATATCCTCCACGCTTGAACGGTGATATGAAGATTATTTCGGGGGCAGCCGCCATTACCAGCTCCGGGTCAAAGTTGCCTTCTATGCCTATCTTCACTATTTCTCCCTTTTTCACTCGCTGCAAAATATCCTTGTTGAATAGATTTTTCGTACCCGTGATTCCTTTTACCACATCATGAGCATTCAGGATGGTGAAGTTGGAGAGCTGAAGCATGGTCATGAGGATAGTGCGCCTTACCGGCACATCTATCCTTGTATATCCCTCGGGAATATCTGTTGCCTCCATCCCCTGGTTCACTAATGCAAAGTGATATGTCATACCCTTTGATTTCTGTGGGTCTTTGACATCTACAAGACGGATTCCGTTGTCAAGCATCCTCACCGTAAAGCCTTTGGCATATTGGGGTTTCACCTCAACGATGGAGTCAGCAGCATCCTTGTCCAACTCTTTCCTGCTTACCTTGTCGGTACATGATGCGGCAATCAGTATTATTGCCAGCATCACAATGTAATTCAAAATTTTATTCATCTTTCAAAATAATTATTTCAAGTTGTTCTTTTGTCAATATATGGTTGCATGCCTTATGGCAATGCTCTGTCAATACTTCCACAAATCTCCCGATATTGTCTTGAGGAATGATGCCCCATAGTTCCCGGGCCAAAGTGATGTCATGGGCCTTTGCCAAAATCATTTTATCACATCCAGACTCTTCGAGCATCGAGACGATAAAGTCACGGTCCATCGTGCTGCGGCGACTATGGGTGTCGAGATGCCCTGCGGCAAGTTTCACGGCCTTACCGATCATCATTACAAGGTGGACACGAGGAATAGACAGTTCCCTTGCAATAGTGATGGCGGCTCCTATATAGTTGCCATATTCCACAAAGCACTGCGGTGGAAGGTCAGGAAAACGCGAGCGCACCATACGCTCACTCTTTGCACCACTGTTGATGACAACCTCCCCACATCCCGAAGCGGCAGCCACCGTCATACATTTTCTTATGCTCTCGACAAAAGCCTCCTCAGAGAACGGTTTTATTATGCCCGACACACCCACTATGGATATGCCACCCGTTATTCCAAGACGGGGATTGAATGTCCTTTGCGCCAATCGTTCACCGTCAACAACGGATATTGTCACCTTGACGTGGGCATTACCAAGATTACGATGGATCATCTCGCGAGGCACACGATTGATAGCCGCTTCGCCTGGGGGATAGTCGAAACCGGGAAGAGTAAACCGCCCCACTCCCTCGCCACCAACAATGACAAGAGAACCTTCATTTGGCTCCACACTCGCCCTAATCTCAGCCCCATTGGTCACATCTGGGTCATCTCCGCTTTCTTTTATTACATAGGAATAGCCATCGCCATAGTGTACATCCACCATGATACTCTCACCATTAGGAAGTATAACAGGTACTGACGGCGGTTGCTGACCTCTAAGGGATGAGTAGGCTGCAATTGCCGCTGCGGTGGCACACGTTCCAGTTGTCAGTCCACTTTTGAGTGGATAATATTCGGGGAATAAACGCTCGATCATTCTGCGCAAACCATGTTCGCCATTAACGACATAAAATCCTTTAGGAGTCACAGGTCGCCTTATGGCAATGATGCCCATACCGTTCTTCCTTGCCTCATCCACTTTTTCCTGATATCCGCCGGAAATACCACTTTCTTTCAGAATCAGTGTCCCCTTTCCTATTGTGCTGATGGAATCCTCACCATAGAAAAAAATACGGTCGTCGGTAATGCCTTCAGCATGAGCCTTACTAATACTTGACTGTCGCTTTAATATATGATAATAGACCCTGCATCCCTTTCCCTCCAAGGGTTTCAGATGAGGTATGCCTTGTACTCCTGTTGTGGCAATCACAGTTTCACCAGGCTTTACTTTATCCACCACTTCTTCGTAGGAGTCACACCATGTTATATCGCTGTCTCTCGGAGGGAAAATTCGCTCAAAGCGAATAGCCGGTATATTAAGATATTTAGCCACATCAGCTACTGTGTGATGAAGATGTGAAGCAAAGGGGTGGGCGGCATCCACCAACAACCTTATGCCATTATTGTTGCAGAAGTCAATCATCTTGTCTCGTGTCATGGCTCCGCTAACAGATATGCCATGACACAGCTCCACCTGCTGCTCCCCCGTTTTGGTAGAGTAGTAGAATGGTTTCCCGGCTTCTTCAATTTCCTTAATAGCCTTCCTTCCCTCTGTTGTTCCTCCGAATACGAGTATCATTCTTCTCCTTTTCTGAAAAGATGAGTGAAATGCCTATCATACAATTTTGACACATTCCTCATTCCTGATTCCCCATTTCTCATTTCTGAGTTCCCGCTCACCGCTTCTCCAACAACAATCATTGTGGTAAGTGTGAGATGATTCTCTCTGACAATGTTTGCGAGAGACGACAGTTTTCCGCGCCATATCTTCTGGTCTTTCCATGTGAGATGATAGCATACTGCCACTGGGGTGTCTGCTGGATATTCCTGCAACAATTGCTCTTGCACATCGTCAACGATAGAGGCACTAAGGAAAATGCACATCGTACTGCGACTGCGGGCAAGCAGATGCAATTTCTCACGCTCAGGCATTGGGGTGCGCCCTTCGCCACGGGTGAGAATGATGGTTTGGCAACGCCCGGGGATAGTAAACTGCGACCTCAACTCGGCGGCTGCTGCAAGGAACGACGAGATGCCTGGAGTGATATGATAGCTGATGTCATGAGATTCGAAAAAGTCTATCTGCTCCTGTATGGCACCATAGATACAAGGGTCGCCAGTGTGTAGTCGCACTACAAGCAGGCCACGATCGGTGAACGTCTTCATCAAGTTGCATTGCTCTTCCAAAGCCA
The DNA here is from genome assembly GCA_022775105.1 of Prevotella sp. GTDB lineage: Bacteria > Bacteroidota > Bacteroidia > Bacteroidales > Bacteroidaceae > Prevotella. Next base: position 20,135 of record JALFIX010000185.1, read on the forward strand.
TTGTTGCACTATTGCGCACTGTTGCACCCGGTTTGGCACATTCGGTCAACTGTCGAGGTACAAGACTGCCTGCATATAATATCAGGTCTGCCCTTTCAAGATACTTTCTGCCTCGGATAGACACAAGTTCAGGATCCCCCGGACCAGCGCCCACTATCTCCACATGGCCTTTAGAGCGATCGAAGGCTGAATCCAATGCCACTGCCAGTGTCCACTGTGTGCCTTTGTGCTTTTCCAACAACAGTTGATTGTTGTCGGCACTCAGCATGGCAGCCGCCTCGCTCACACTGGACGTTCCGACATGCTTCTCCACTGTAACACTCGGGTTGGGAACAATAATATCACTAAGTTCTCCGGCTGAATAGAATTTCACTTCATATCCGCACCTCATCAGTTCGCCCAGCACTTTCTCGTCTTTCTTCACGTCGATAGTGGCAATGCTTTTAATTGCCTTCATATTAATCCCTTTGTCATTAAGGCATTGTTGTATCTCGTCAATACATTCCATGTCGGCATCGTGTGCCAAACCGATTCCCACATGTAGGCATTTCGGAATATAATGTAGAGTGGCTTTTATACCTTTGACAAAAACCGATTTATATCCCACTACGACAAGCAAGTCAAAGAGATTACCATCAATGCAATCCTCCCGATAGAACACAGTAACATGCTCAGGCAGATTGGCTTCGAGCCATCTTGTTCCCTCGTCATTCACCTGTAGCAACAAAGCGGTGGGACGGCGATTGACAAACATGGCTATTTCAGCATTGATATCCTCGCGTTCCATACTCCATCCGAATCTCTTCCCTAATAAGTCAAGTTGCCACAAGCCATCAATATCGCTCCTTGTGGTAATAACAGGCATTGCCCCTACTATGCTCGCGACGTCAGTAGCAAGTTGGTTTGCTCCCCCCACATGCCCCGACACCACAGCTATTACATTCTTCCCTGCAGTGTCCATGCACACCACAGCTGGGTCGGAATGTTTGTCTTTTAATAACGGTGCTATTGTCCTGACACAAATACCCATAGCTGATATGAACACGAAAGCGTCATAATCATGCCATTGAGGTTCTACCTGTCCAAGCGGAATAATGTCGGCAGAGAGTTCTCTGGACACTATTGTAGCCAACGCTTGTCCATCGTCTGATATTGTCACTATTGCTTTACGCATTTCAGTATATCTATTTTATTATAATCATTAAGTTGAATACTATTGCACGACACGAGCGACAGTCCGAACATTTGACAGGCTCCGATGAATAGTGTTCTACTCTTTTCACTCACACTGTTCATCACCACACTCCCTCCTTTTGGGAGCATCTGTGCCACCCTTGCCACTATCTGCACTATCTTTCCTCCATGGCCACCAATAAAGACACTTGTAGGTTGAGGAAATGTTGTAACGTCTTGCTCCATAAAGTCACCGATAACCGTCGTTATGCCCGGAGTGCGGAATCTGCGGGTGTTCTCCTCCATCAATTCCCTACCTCCATCGCGTATCTCGAATGCCACCACATCTATAGAAGGATACATGCGCTTTGCCTCGATGGAAATACTTCCCGTGCAGAAACCGATATCCCACAGCACACTGCCACATGTAAGACCCAAGGCTTGGATAGAGAGCAGTCGGATAGGCATCTTCGTTATCATTTTGGGTCTGCCATCGAGAATGGCGAAGGCATTGTCGGGCAGACCAATTTGAAATGAGGTATTATTTTTTTTCGTAATTATCAGGCAGTTGGGGAATGAGAAGTCAGTAGTAGCAGCTTCTTCGAGCGAATAACGTGCAACGCGCTCCGCTTCGGTGTTTCCAAGATGCTCACCTACGTACATCTCATATTCCACATATCCATAGTGCAACATCCTTTCGGCTATTGCGGATGGAGTGTGTTGGCGGTCGGTGAGTATGCCTATCTTGTTGCGTCCTTCAATGAGAGCGGCATCGAAGGCATTCCATGGGCGACCGGTGAGCGATACAATGGTCATGTCGTGATATGACATCACAATACGATGGGCGAGCGTTTGCAACGAGTTGAACGTAGGATAAACCTTGATATCCACATCAGGAAACTCCCTCTGCAAGGTTGTGGCAAAACCGAAGAACAAGGGGTCACCCGAAGCAAAAATAATTATCTTGTCATCCACATCACGATACTGTCGATATACATCGGAAAGGGGCACCGTGATATCTATCCACTGCGCCCCGTCGGGCAATATATTGCCCACTATCTCATGATGACGCAAGCCACCCGAGAACACCTTACCGCCATCTATTACCCTCTTCACTTCGTCAGTAAAGGTAGGCTGCGGATTATCGTTAATTCCTATTACCAAAAACCTAAGCATCAATTCATAGATCCTAATACATTATTAATTCAAAAGTCTCTCCCCGGTTTTATCTGTTCAGCATCATCGAGGGTCATTATGGCATTACATAGCGTTGCAGCAATATTACTGCCGCCCTTACGCCCTTCGACAATTATCTTTGGGACATCTGAGAAACTCTTTACGGCATATTTCGACTCCTTGACATGAACAAAGCCCACGGGAGCGGCAATCACTCCAATAGGATGAGCCTTACCATGGCGCATCAGTTCGCAAAGCTCCAATAATGCCGTGGGCGCATTGCCAAAGACAAAGAGAGCATCGGGATGTTCCTCAACGGCGAGCCTTATCCCTGCCTGAGTTCGTGTTATTCCATATTTCTCTGACATTTCTGCCACTCGAGAATCTTGCAGATAACACTTGGCCTCAATACCGAGGCGTGAAAGAGCAGCCTTGCGTATTCCGCTCACCACCATAGTTACATCAGTGACAATAGTTTTCAGTTTGCCGCTATTTATACTCTCGAATATCCTTGCAGGTGCCTCATCATCTATATGCAGGATATCCTCCATATTGAAGTCGGCGGTGGTGTGAATGGCATGAAGCATCAGCCATCTTTTGTCAATAGGGATGTTTGGACGTTTCATCTCTGAGAGAATTGTGCGGAAACTTTGAGTCATAATAGCCCCCCCAAGTCCCCCGGAGGGGGGATTTTCATTAGCATAGTAACCGCGGGGTGTTATCATCACATTTTTGTCTCTACCGTTATCGCACTGTAGAGCCTTAGTCTGGCTATTCCCAATAATAATCACTGTCAGCATATCGATATCCTTGGTATCGAGGGCAGCAAGTGTTGTTATCTTCACTGTCTCTCCGTCGCGTCCTGCCTGTCGAACATATCCCACAGAAGTGTCGGGGCTACGTCCTTCGTTGAGGAATATATCGCGCAACCTGTCCAACTGCCAATAACGCTCGTTTGACCGTGGGTTATATACGGCAGTGACGAAATCAGCTTCCGCCGCCGCCTTTATTCGCCGCTCAATGAGCGCCCATGGAGTCATCAGGTCTGAGAGTGACAATACGCAGAAGTCATGACTGATGGGCGCTCCTAATAATGAAGCAGCTTTTTGGAATGCTGATATGCCGGGATGCACGATGATGTCAATATCCGACCCTCGCTGATATTTCATCTCGTATATCAGCGATGCCATACCATAGATTCCTGCATCTCCCGATGATATGACAACCACCTGATGTCCCTGTTCTGCTATTTCGAAAGCCTTCTCAGCCCTCTCGCGCTCTTTTTTCATACCTGTGTCGATACATTTTGTGTGCGAGGATATGTAACAGCTGATAAACTGGAAATAGTATTTATAGCCTATGACGATGTCGGCAGTACGGAGTGTTTCCCTTACTGCTGCCGTCATATCTTCGATACTGCCGGGACCTATCCCGACAACTATTATTGATTTCATATCTTAATCTTTAATCCGGCAACCAACATTCTACCGGGAGAATACAACGCGTATGATGTCTTCGAACTGTCGATACGGTTATCTACCTTATTGAATATATTGTCTATTCCGAGCTTTGGTTCTATGACTATCCTACGATTGACGTTGAACACATGGGAGGTGTTGAAATTCCATACTCCATATCCCGGTGCATCGTTATAGGCAGAGTAATATGTCTTTGACTGCATACGACAGTTGAGGTCTGCCACAAGTCGATACTTGCCCCAAGCATGGGAATAGGCCACCGACATGGTAAGCGTGTTTTTGATGCTACGGTCGAGAAGTGACCATTCGTCTCCTGTCTTCGATTTTGCATACGTGTATGCATAGTTGACGTTGAGATTAAGACCGTCAATGGGGTTGGCATTCACATTCACTTGTACTCCCTTCACCTCTCCCTTGTCACTGTTGACATAGTTGGCGTATGTGGACATAGACTGCGCCTGGGCATCGGTCATCTCGGGAAACTCTGCCATGAGCATCTTCCTTGATTCATCATCGAGCTGTATGTTGTCCTTGACTATCATGTCGTTGATGAAGTTCATGTAGCCCATAACCGAAACGGCAAAGCGGTCGCCACGGTATTCTGCACTGAGCGACACGTAGTGGCTCTTCTCGGGATTGAGGTCTTTATTGCCGAACGACACTTGCGCCTTACCCCTGTTCACAGAGAAATAGCGATAGTAAAGCTCGTCCATTCCCGGTGCACGGAATCCATTACTGTATGTTGCCCTAACATTAATGTTTCCCACTGAATACATCATTGCCACCTTAGGCGTAAGATGACTGCCGAACTCACGATGATAGGTGTATCTCACGCCAAGCATAGCTTTCAATCCTTGCGCAAGAAGCATCTCGTGCTGGGCATATCCCGCAAGGGTATATACACTTGCGTCGATATTACCTGTTGAGGTGACGAGATTATCCTGACGCCAGTCGGCACCGAAGATTGTTGTGGATTTTTCTGTTAATCCTAACACAGCCTTCAGTTCTCCTTCCATCATTCGCTGTTTTTTCGACTGGATATAGTCGCCCACTTTGTATGTGGATGTCTCCACATCATATTCCTTACCATAGCGGTAGCGGTCAACGGTAAAATCTGCCTGTAATGAGTTGCGATTGGTAAACTTGTATATACCACCGAGATTCCAGCGCAAAGACTTGTAGCGCATCTCATAGTCAAGACCTCCACTGACATCCGGATTGGTGTTAGGACGATCGGTTATCTTTCTGCTGTATTCAAGTCCAGCATTCAGAGCAAGCCTCTTTATGGGTTGCCATGTGAACTTCTGTCCGAATATATTGCTACGATAGCCTGTGAACAATGGGGAGATGGAGCGTTGCGTCTCGCCTTCCTCACCGCTTACATATTCGTAGTCGTTCACTCGATAACTGTCGGCACGGTCATGACTGAACGAGGTGTAGGAACCGAAGCCGTTGGAGAAGATGTCAAGGTTTACACTCTCCGTCAACTGGCCCTCTCCACTAACCCTCGTGTCTGAAGTGACGCTTACAAGTTCACTCGTAGGCTGTTCGGTGATAATATTAATTACTCCGGCGATAGCATCGCTACCATAGAGCGAACTGGCAGCCCCGTCGAGCACCTCTATTCGTTTCACTCTCGACATATTGATGCGCTGCAGGTCGGCATTGTTGGATATCTCTCCGCTCAGTTTTCTTCCGTTGATGAGCACAAGTATATACTTGCCGCCCAACCCGTTGAGCCTCAACTGCGAACCCATCGAGTTGGGGGCCATTGAAATCTGAGGCATTGTGCGTGTAAGGGCATCAGCAAAAGTTGATATACCCTGTTCACTTATTTCCTTTGCCGTGATTACGTGTACGGGAGTTACAGCAGTTCCCAAACGCTGATGATGCCCCGATCCCGTCACTACGACGGGATTGAGGCTCATTGTCTTATAAACATTTGTCGTGTCGCCTTTTTTATGTATCTGCGCATGGGCAGTCAACGGCATGGCGACCGCAATTATCCAAATAAAACTATTCTTTTTCAATATTTCAATTTTTCAATATTTCAAGATTTCCATCATTCCGGATTCTTCGAGTGATAGTAATCCACAGTCTCGGCATTTCTTGTATGTGCCTTATAGAGCGCACGCACATTGGCAAACTCCAATAGACCCTTCACTGTTCCGTTGGTGTCGGTATAGCTGTTGGCGTCTATTGTGTAGCCCATGTGTTGGAAATAATTCTTCCAACTTGTGTCTTCCACCTCACCCTCGTCATTATACTCATATCCGTTGTCCCAAGCATCATCGTCTCCTGCCATGTCATTGTGGGCATGATCACCCGCAATTGACATCAACGGGGCACAATAAACATTACCTGAGGTAAGGCCATTAGCCTGCATACGCTCATATACGTGGGTCTTGAAGTTCTCCTTCATATCTACTGTTCCTACATAATAGTTGGGATTGATAGCCTGCAAGGCTTCCTCCAATTGGGTATAGCGCACATTTGCCTTGTAAGTGTCGTAGGTATCGGGATTTCCATGTCCCATCAGCAGCATAGCTCCCTTTTGGGCATAGCTGGAGAAGTTGGTGTCAATCACCTTTGCCAGGGCGTTCACGTCGGCAGGATATTCAGCCAACAAGGGATAGCCGAGCTTGAGGGTCATATTGGCAAGATAGGCGTCATCGAGGTCGCCGTTGGAATTATTGGCGAAGTCCTTCATGGCATTGATAACGCGAGTGTATTCCTCGCCAGGTATCACCTGCATCGACTGAACGATAATCTCATCATACTTTACACGTCCGAAAGCTTCGAGCCAGTATTTAGGTTCATAAAAAGAACGTGCGTCGGTGTTTTCGGCTGCCATGGCACGGTTGATACAGATGGCAGACGAGAAGGAGAGATAGACATCGTAACCAGGGAAATCCTTCTTGTATTCGCTCACGGTGAGATCGAAGGCATCGTAGGCCTGTTGCCATGTGGAACCAAACGCAACGAGCAGGATTGCCTTGGTGTTCTGCTTCTGTGCCTTAACGGTGGCATCCACTTCTTGCTGATAACGCTCTGTGTTTGAAATACTACCACTGTTGTCGTCATCGTCACTACATGCCGTAAATGATATACTCATCATTGCGGCTGCAATCAACATTGCAAAAAACTTAATCTTCTTCATTGTCTTTATAATTTTTATTTTTATTAATAATGTTGTTTATCTTCTTTCCCTGTGAAAATCTTATTGTAAGCGAGGCAAACAGTGTAGTGCCTGATGTATTGGTGCCAAGATGAAGTCCGTGGGGAGTACGGTCAACATAGTTAAAGATGTTATCTATGCCAGCCTCTATCCTATATGCCATTCCATGCGACTTCCCAATATCGTGTGTCGTAGTCAGTCGCCATATCTGATAGCCCTTGCCGTCACCATTGGTCTGATAGTATCTTTTTGTCGAGAATTTGCCATAAAGTCCAATGCCAAGATTGTATGACGGTGATATATTGTGGTTCCATGTGGCAAAGATGTTACCCTTATGGTGTGCCATACCGTCAATTACCACATTAATCATCTTGTCGTGGGTGGTGTCGAAGATGTTGGCATCGGTGTCAAGATAACTGTATCCTGCTCCCAACGACAGATTGTCGGTGGTGTATCTCAATGTCACGTCGGCTCCAAAGGTCTTCGCATTGTCCATATTCATATATCTACGCACCTTACTCAACATCTCGCCATATTGCTCACGATATACGTCGGGAGCTTCTGAATTAGGGATGGTTACGAGAGTTATCATGTCGCCCAATTTATTATAATACCCCGTTGCGGAGATATTGAAATGACCTATGGTATATTCTGCATTGAGCGAGAAATAGTTGGATGTCTGAGGTTTGAGATTCGGATTGCCGAGAAATAGAATCATGCCGTTCATATCGCGGGCATATTGATAGTTGAGCTCCTTCAATGTAGGTGTCTTGAAACCTTGGCTCCATGATGCCCTTATACGTAAGTCTCTGACCTTAAGCATTGCCGAGAGTTTAGGGGTCAATCGCCAACCGAAACTCTCGTTGCGGTTGAGGCGCAATCCTGCCGTTATATGCAACATTTTTATTAGTTGCAGCTCATCCTGCAAATATATAGCCTCGGTATTGTCGCTTGCCGTCTGTCCCTTAATACTTGCCGGCGCTTCGAGATAATCGTATCTCGCCTCGAGTCCAGCACTGAGCTTATTGGTGTTGGTAAGGGCAAAAACACCCTTCACATTCAGCATTGTGCGCTCCTGATTGCTCATCAGCAGTTTCTGACCTGCAAAATAGGGATAGTCGAGAATGAAATTTCCTTTTTCGTCAAATCCCTCGGCAAGGGTTGTTGATGTAAAGGCATGATAATAAGCGTGCTTGTTCCAACTGATATCCGCTGTAACAAGGTCGCCCCTGCCTGTAGTCCACTTCATTCCTGCCGTTGCTGACGCATTCTTGTATTTCAGGTCGTAGTTATACACATCATACTTTGGATACTTGCCACTCTCGCGGTATATACCTTTCTGATACCACGAACCTTCGGCATACAATTCCATCGCCTTAGTGGGATTCCAAGCAAGTCGCTCGGCTATCTGCCAGTTGGTAAACTCATTGGCTGTCTTACTCTTGGAGTCGGTGACGGGGGCAGCCGATGATGGTGTATATTCAGTGGCTGTGTTCTGCCAACCATCGTTGTGCTGCAATTGGAAATTGGTGTATGAACTTATCTTGCCCCATCTCAGTGCCACACCGTTATGCTGCCGCACGTCATTATGTGTGCCATATCTGGTTTTGTTCTCCACCATCAGTCCTTCGTCATGCTTTCGCGTTATGATGTTTATCACTCCTGCAATGGCGTCACTACCATAAAGTGCCGACGAGGCTCCCTTTACAATCTCTATTCGTTCGATATTGTTTGGGTCTATAAGTCCGAGGTCGTTCTCTCCTCCCACATCGCCATGTATCCTTTTCCCGTCGATGAGAATAAGGATATACGAATTTCCCAATCCGTTCATCTGCATTTGCGAACCCATGTCTCCCTGCTCGAAGTCAAACGACGACGACAGTTGCGACAGGATATCTTCAATAGAACGTCCTGCGAAATTCTTCAATGCCTGACGGCTGATAACCTCCGTCTGTACGGGCGCATCTTTCAGTAGGTGCTGTGTACCAGTACCTGTCACCACTACCTCCTGCAATTTCTCTTTGCTCTCGATAGTATGTTGCGCCAAAGCAAGCGGGCACGAACCGGCAAGAGCCAGTAAGCCCACAACAACTCTGTTATTCATACCAATAAAATAAAAATAATGTTGATTTCGCCTACCCTTATTCCTGAGGGCGCGATGCCAAATCTTGGCGTATGCCGAGGTTATAGCATTTGAGGCAGGTCTTCTGGCTTTCCCCAGTCTGTCATACCTTCCCACACCATCGGTGCAGTGGCGTTATACTGACAGGCTTTATCTTCGGGGGATTACAGCTGCAGGAACAGCTCCGGTCTTTCACTCGGATTCCCTTACGTCGGACGGCATCTGCCGCCGATTGCCTTCAATTTCGGGTGCAAAGGTAGTATTTTATTTTGATACTACCAAATAAAAAGAATATTTTTTTCATTTCCCCAATATAAATGGGTGTAGCTTGCCATGACATTGCCTTGCCTTATCACTGGCGAGTCAACGATATTTCCACGGGCATCATATACAAGAGCTGCCGAATGGGGTTTGGGTTCGACAAACTGGGTATAATGAAACTCATGCCCCCGCCATTCCTTGCCGTCCATCACTACACGTCGATAACCCAATGACAGTTTGCGATCCGCCTTTTTAGCTGTTATTTTATATGGTAACACTCCGCACATCTCCGCTTCGCCATCATCAGAAAGAATACTCTCGCAAAGATACATCATACCACCACATTCAGCTATGATACGTCCTCCCCGCTCTGCGTATTCCCTAATAGACCGTCTGCATCTTTCCGCACTTTGCAGGCTATCCAGATGTTTTTCGGGATAGCCTCCAGGAAGATACAGCAATGTCGTGTCTTGTGGTATCTCCTTATTCTGCTCGGGGTCGAAATACTCCACGGAACCCATACTCTTTAATATGTCAATATGCTCTTGATATAAAAAAGAGAATGACTCCGCATTACGTGCAACAAGAATCTTTTCACTGCCAACATGCTCTTCAATATCATCTATAGCCATATCCACACTTTCACATCTCTTTATGAGCCTCCTCCAATCCACATTATCTTCCACCATATCGGCCAATACTGATACATCTACCTTACTGCTGAAGTCCAGTCCAAGATATCTCTCACCATTAACAGCCTCATTACGCTTGGGAATAAAACCAAAACATTCCAATCCTACTTGTTCGCATGCTTCGTGAAGTAGTCGCTTGTGCTTTTCCGACCCTACCTTATTATATATAATACCTATAACATTCACTTTCTCACAAAAATGCTTGAATCCATAAAGCAGGGGGGCTATGGAAAAGCCCGTATGACTTGCATCCACAACAAGCACTATTGGCAAACCCAGTGTTGTTGCTATTTCTGCCGGACTACCCTTATGTCTTTCATATCCGTCATACATACCCATCATTCCCTCGACAACAGTGATGTCGGCATCTGCCGAATAATGACGATAGAGTTCTCTGACATGCTCACAAGTAGCCATGAACAGGTCAAGGTTTACTGATGGTCTGCCGCACACCAATCCGTGAAACATTGTGTCGATATAATCCGGGCCGCATTTGAACGGCTGCACCTTATACCCATTCCTTGCCAACAATGCCATCAGTCCGACAGCTAATGTTGTCTTGCCGGCTCCAGATGTGGGAGCCGCTATCATAAATCCTTTTTTCATATCAAGCGAATCAATGTTTTTGCAAAGATACATCTTTTCCTCGTAATCAGAAAGAAATTCAAATTCTTTAACTCATTCGAATGATTTTAGCAGAAACTTGTCGATTTTGTGCGTGATATTAAAATAAAAATTGTAACTTTGCAGCCGAATGAAAAAGATTAGAAACATAATGTTTGTGGGAACGGGCAGCGATGTGGGGAAAAGCGTCATCGCTGCCGCTTTCTGTCGAATATTCAGGCAGGACGGCTATCAGCCGGCTCCCTTCAAGGCACAGAACATGGCCCTCAACTCGTACGCCACGCCCGAAGGACTGGAGATCGGAAGGGCGCAAGCGGCTCAGGCTGAGGCGGCCATGATTCCGTGTCATGTGGATATGAATCCCATTCTGCTCAAACCGCAGTCGGACCATACGTCGCAGGTGGTGCTCAATGGTGTTGCAATAGGCAATAGAGATGCCTATAGCTACTTCCGCGGTGAGGGCAAGGACTGGCTCAGACGTGAGGCTTGTGAGGCATTCGACCGACTGGCTGCACGCTTTTCGCCCATCGTAATGGAGGGGGCGGGAAGTATCTCCGAACTCAACCTGCGCGACAGGGACATCGTGAATATGCCTATGGCACGTCATGCCGATGCCGACGTAATCCTTGTGGGCGACATCGACCGTGGCGGTGTGTTCGCAAGTCTATATGGCAGCATTATGCTCCAAACTCCCGAAGACCGACAGCGCATCAAGGGCATCATTGTCAATAAGTTCCGAGGCGACTTGCGCCTGTTTGAGGACGGGCGGAGGATGATTGAGCAGCTATGCCAGGTGCCTGTGCTCGGTGTTGTGCCTTATCTTGAGGACATCGGAGTGGAGGACGAGGATAGTGTGGTGCTCGACAAGAAACAGCGTTCAGCCAAGGAGGGCAAGACCAATGTAGCCATCGTCAAACTGCGGCATCTGAGCAATTTCACCGATTTCAACGCCATCGAGCAAGACCGCCGTCTCAACGTATATTACACCACCGAAAAGGAGCAGTTGCTAAGGGCTGACATCATCATACTTCCCGGATGCAAGGCTACAATCGACGACCTGCGCCATTTGAAAGAGGAAGGAGTGGCGGACACCATCCGTGAAGCCCACAGACAAGGGAAAACCGTATTCGGTATCTGCGGCGGCTATCAGATGCTCGGTATGAGCATCGATGACCCTCGACAGACAGAAGGCGACACCATCCACATCGAAGGCATCGGACTGCTGCCCATGCGCACAGTGATGGGCGAGAAGAAAACGACATGCCAAACGGAGTTCACGCTTGCCACCGGAAGTGAAAAAATGCGAGGCTATGAAATCCATCAAGGCATCTCAACCCCAATAGATAAAACCACATACACCCCCCTGACTATCAAAGCCGACGGCACCCCCGAAGGCTGCATAGCCGACAGTCACTGTATGGGCACCTATCTCCACGGCTGTCTCGACAATTCCGCCTTCGTTGATTTCCTTCTCGGCAGCAAGGACACCTCCTCTTTCGACTTCGCCGAATACAAGGAGCAACACTACAACCGCCTTGCCGACCACATCAGAAAGCATGTTGACATGACAAAGGTATATGACATACTAAGCCGCCAATAATTTTCAATCTTTCAATTTTTCAATCTTTCAATATATGATTACCGGTCACGGAGACGATATACACGGATATGAGGGCGTTAGGATGAACTTCAGTTCGAACATCTATGCCCATGCTGACATCACACCGCTTGTGGAACACTTGAGGGGTGAGATGGGGAAAATATGCAACTACCCGGAGCCTGAGGCTCTGACGCTTGAGGCGAAGCTTGCTGAGAAAGAGGGTATTGAGGCTGAATGTGTGATAGTAACCAATGGAGCCACGGATGCCATTTATCTCGCTGCGGAGGCCTGCCGCAATTTAGGCATCTCGCATCATCACATCATACAACCGACGTTTGCGGAATATGAGGATGCGTGCCGAAATGCGGGATTGCTTATCCAAAGTGACGCCGACGAGGACACGGATGCCGTATGGATATGCAATCCCAATAACCCTACGGGCGAATGTATCGACACTGAGGGGATGATTATGCTTGCTAAGGAATACGGCACACTCATTATCGACCAGTCATACGAGAATATCACGCTTTGCCAGATGATGACTGCACAGGAAGCTGTTGATGCCGGAAATATCATACAGATTCATTCGATGACAAAGACATGCGCCATTCCAGGTCTTCGTCTCGGATATATCGTGACATCGCGGCGTTATGCCAAGGCCATCAGGAAGTGCATGCGCCCGTGGAGCGTGAATGCACTTGCCATATCCGCAGGAGATTACATCCTCGACAATGACTTCAAGGCAGTTAGGGATATAGATGAATATCTCTCGGAAGCACAGAGACTGCGCGATGAACTTGATGCGATAGAAGGAGTATCGGTTATGCCTACTGACACCAACTTCATGCTATGCGAACTGTCTGTTGGCACTGCCGCCGAACTGAAAGACTGGCTCGCCAAGAATCACGGCATACTCATCCGTGATGCCTCCAACTTCCGCACGCTCACTCCCCGCCACTTCCGCATAGCTGCCCAAAGCAAAGATGAAAACAACACCCTCATAAATGCAATAAGACAATGGACATCAATTCCTCAATTCTGATTCCTAATTCCTCATTACTCCTCGCTTGGCTTCTCGACCGCCTATTGGGCGACCCGTCATGCCTTCCCCACCCCGTGGTGTTGTTCGGCAAGATGATTGCCCACGGCGAAAGGCTGCTCAACCGTGGCAAATGTCGTGTATTCAAGGGGGCATTGCTTGCCATAACACTTATATCGGTTGTGGTATTGGCGACATGGACATTGGTGGAGATTGCCGATGACATTAATATATATATAGGTATAGCAGTGCGCGCCATATTAGTGTTCTATTGTCTTGCCGGCACTACACTCATCCGCGAAGTGCGACAAGTATTCTATGCCATCGACCGCTCGCTCGACGAGGGCAGGCGACAGGTGTCGCGCATCGTAGGTCGCGACACATCTGAACTCACCGACGAGGAAGTGCGCAAGGCTGCACTCGAAACACTCGCCGAGAACCTCAGCGACGGAGTGATTGCCCCGCTCTTCTGGTTTGCCATCGGTGGAGTGCCTGCCATGATGGGCTATAAGATGGTGAACACCCTCGACTCGATGATAGCTTATCATTCTCCCCGCTATCTGAAATTCGGCAAGGTGGCGGCACGCATTGACGACATAGCCAATTACATCCCCGCCCGCCTCACTGCCCTACTTATGCTGATAGCCGCCAAACGCCTATACCTCATCCGCTTCGTGATGAAATACGGCCCATGCCATGCCAGTCCCAACAGCGGATGGCCCGAAGCCGCCCTCGCCGGCATCCTCGGTTGCCGCTTCGGCGGTCCCCACAAGTATTTCGGCGAGACATTCGACAAGCCCTACATAGGCGACAATGACAAACCGCTGACAAGGCAAGACATGGAAATAGCGGTGCGCATCAACCGCATTGCCGAGACGATAGCCGTCATATTGGTCATCCTTATTGGATAACTCTAAAAGTTAATATTTGCATAAAAAAATGCTTTTTTCTTTGCCAATATAAAAAAAAGCATTATCTTTGCACCCGCATTTGGTTCACGCCACGTGATTAAAAGGGAACAGAGTGAGAATCTCTGACAGTCCCGCTGCTGTAGATTGCCTTTATACGGCTGGAATACAACAATGTCACTGACACGCAATGTTCGGGAAGACATTCCAGCTTGGCAAAAGTCAGAAGACCTGCCGATGCTATGGTTTTTCCGCCCTCGTGGGATAGGGCTTGAAAGAAGACATCACGCAATGATTGCACTAAAGAGACTCGCGACGGGAATTGTCGCCATTTTCTGTATGTCCGTAGTTGCAGCACAGGATTCGCTGCGCACGCATACTATTGAGGATGTTGTGGTTACGGCTAACAAAAGCCGCACCGCCAATGTCTTCTCCACTATTCCCGTGCAGTCGGTCAGCGGCGAGGATATCCGGCTTATGGGTCTGCAGAACATCGCCGATGCAGTGAAGAAATTCGCGGGAACATCGGTGAAGGACTACGGTGGCATTGGTGGCATGAAGACTGTGTCGGTGCGCAATCTCGGAGCTCAGCACACCGCCGTGAGCTACGACGGCATTGTGGTGAGCAACACACAGGCAGGACAGATTGACATCGGGCGGTTCTCGCTCGACAATGTCAGCTTGCTATCTATGGCAATAGGACAAGGCAGCGACATGCTGCAGTCGGCACGCCACTATGCCTCGGCTGCCGTGATGGGCATTATGACCGAACAACCCTTGCTCACGGAGAAATCATCGCTATGGAGAATAGGACTCTCGGGAGGTTCGTGGGGACAGGTTAATCCCAAGATGCGCCTATGGCAAAGACTGTCTGAATCGACTGCCATGTCATTAAATGCCGACTATATGCGTGCCGACGGCAATTATCCATATACCTTGGTAAACGGTATGGAATCCACCCGCGAGCGCAGAACAAACTCAGGCATCAGCCAATGGCATGTGGAGGGCAACGTGAACACCACGTTTGCCGACAGTTCAAGACTCGACGTTAAGGCATATTACTACCGTTCGAGCCGTGGACTCCCCGGGTCGGTGATACTCTACAACCAGCAGAGCGACGAGCATCTGTGGGACGAGAACCTCTTCGCCCAGGCTATATATAATAAAAGGTGGAACAGCCAGTGGCAATGGGTGGCAAGGGCAAAATACACCCACTCGTGGAACAAATACGAGGACCGAAACATCAAATACACCAATGGCATAAAGGAAGAAACAAACAGCCAGGACGAATACTATGCCTCGGCTACACTCAACTGGATGCCAGTCAAATGGCTAAGCATGTCATTGGCGGAGGATGCCTCGTTAAATAAATTGCGCACCAATGTCAACGGTAGTCCCAATCCCCTGAGATTCACGTCGCTGACCGCCTTGGCAGCAAAACTACGCATCGGACGACTTACCGCCGAGGGAAACCTCGTAATGACCTACGCAACAGAAAGCCTGACAGAGAGCGAGAAATACTCACTGAAGACTCCCGAGGACAGAAAGCACCTCACGCCATCGCTGTCGCTCAGCTGGCGCATACTGCCCGAAGAGGCACTGTATCTAAGGGCTTTGTATAAATCGACATTCCGAATGCCCACATTCAACGACCTGTATTACCTGCAGATAGGCAACACATCGCTGCGACCCGAAAAGGCTCACGAATACGGCATCGGCATGACATGGAACTCAAGGCGCATGGGCTGCGTGAAATACATCGCACTGACTGCCGACGGATATTATAATAATGTGACAGACAAGATTGTGGCTTTCCCATCCACGTATATCTGGAAGATGGTGAACTTCGGAAAGGTTGAGATATGGGGCTTGGACGCCACAGTGGCCACAGAGATTGACATTGCGCGAAAAACAAGTGCCATGCTCTCGGCTTCGATGTCAATACAGGATGCCCAGGACAAAACATCGGGCAGTCCCACATACGGAAGCCAGTTGCCATATACAGCAAAAGTGAGTGGAGGCATCTCGCTGATTATCAACACGCCATGGCTCACCGTAGGCTATTCAGCCACTGGTCAGGGCAAACGCTATTCCATGGCCCAGAACATACGCGAATACCGCCTTGCACCATATATGGAGCATACGGTCAGCCTCTCGCGACGCTTCGGACTTGGCTACGGCAGGAACATCAATCTCCAGCTGTCGGTGAACAACATCACCGACAAGCAATACGAGATAATCAAATATTATCCGATGCCGGGCCGCTCGCTGACAGCCTCGGCAACAGTGGAGTTTTAATCATATAATGGAATTATAAACATAACATCATATAAATACAAAAGACAATGAAATTCAGAAGTTTATTTCTTTCCGCACTCTGCGGACTCGCTGTATCGACAGCATTCACATCATGTAGTGACGACGACGAATACGACCCGTTTGAATATGGTTCGAGCGTGGCACTGCCCGAACATCGCGGTCTTGTGCTGAATGAAGGTTCCTATAAATTGAACAATGCCTCCATTTCGTTCTTCGATGCCGCCAAGGACACTACGACAAAGGCAGTCAACGACCTGTATTTCATCCAGAACAAGAAGCAGTTGGGCGACACAGGACAGGACTTGATCGTAGAGGACAACAACATCTACGTCAGCGTATATGGTTCAAGCTACGTGACAAAACTCAACAAGGCCGGAGTTGAACAGGCTCGCCGCGAATTTGGCAGCGACCTCGGACAGCCCCGTTATATGGCTGAGTGCGACGGATATGTATATGTCACAACATACGGCGGATATGTGGTTAAGCTCAATGCCAACGACCTCAGTGTGGTGGCAAAAGTGACTGTAGGCAAGGCTGCCGAGAGAATCGACGAGGAAGAAGGCATCCTGTATGTAGCCTGCGGCAACACCCTCGACTATACTCCCGACAACCGCATGTTCATCATCGACACCAAGAACTTCACCGACGCAGCCGTGAAGTCGTTGGACGTATGCGACAACACCCAACTCGTGTGCGCCACCGACAAGTATGTGTTCATCCAGGGATATGGTGCCGACTGGACCAACACTCCATTATGGGTGTATGACATAAAGGGCGGAAAGGCCGAAGACACAGGACTTTATGCCACATACGCCATTGCCACTAACGATGACAACAAGGCGTTTGCAGTGTATTCAATGACCGACTGGTCAACATACCAAACCACAAACACCTACTTCGTGTATGACGCTGCCACAAAGACCAAGACCGATGTGACATCCAAGATCACATCAGCCGCCTCAGACCTTGCAAGCGCAACCATCTATTCACTCAGCGAGGGCGAGAACGGCTCGTTCTATATCACTACCACCATATACAGCGCAGGCAACGGCACTGTATATCACTTCGACAGCAACTACAATCTCCTCGGCTCATTCACCTCATGGGGACAGAACCCGAAGAAGGTTGTTGTCATGTAACACGACAATATGAAGAGAATATTTTTTTGTTTGACAGTTTTAATGGTCTCCCTTGCATCCTGCACTTCCGGCGTGAGCCGGAAGGCGCAGGAGGGGGCTGACACGCTCAAACTGTCATACTCCCGACTGCTCAACATCGTGGAGCACGAGGGTTACAACGTGGTGGAGATTGCCAACCCATGGAAAGAGGGCGAGGTGCTTCATCGCTATATCCTTGTCAACGACCCCGAGGCTCCGCATCTCCCCGAAGGCACTGTCATAAATGTGCCTGTGAAGAATGCCGTGGTGTTCACCACCGTTCATGCCTCACTGATTGCGGATTTGGGCATCAAGGAGCTTATCAGCGGAATGGCTGACGTGGAATATGTAAAACGAAAGGAAATAAAATCACTCATTTCATCCAACAAGATTGCCAACGTGGGCAGCAGCATGTCGCCCAACGTTGAGAAGATTATCGACCTCTCGCCAGATGTCATCCTGCTCTCGCCTTTCGAGAACAGTGGCGGCTATGGAAGGCTCGACCATATCGGTGTGCCTATTATTGAATGTGCTGACTATATGGAGGTTTCACCTCTTGCCCGTGCCGAGTGGATTAAGTTCTACGGAATGCTTTTCGGTGCCGAAGAGCAGGCTGACAGCATCTTCAATGATGTTGAGACCCGATATAAGGCTCTTACCGAAGAGGCCAAGGGTCTTGACTCCCATCCCACTGTGATGGTGGATTTCCCCTCGGGCAACACTTGGTATGTGCCCGGAGGCAAAAGCACCATCGGACGCATGATTGCCGATGCGGGCGGAAGATATTGCTTTGCAGACGATGACAACAGTGGAAGCGTGGCTCTCTCGCTTGAAAAGGTTGTGAGCCAGTGTGAGAATGCCAATTTATGGCTGTTCCGCTATGGAGGCGAGGAGAAGACCCTCGCCGGTATAGCCAACGACTACAAGGTGTTCTCCCATCTGAAGGCTTTTGCCGACGGCAACGTATATGGCTGTTCCACAGAGCGCACCACCTTCTATGAGTCAACGCCTTTTCATCCCGACCGTCTGCTGGAGGACTTCATTGCCATGATTCATCCTCAGACAAAACGTCAACCCACATATTTCAAGAAAGTAAAGTGAAGAAAATCTGTCTGCTCATCCCTCTTGCCGTGTTGCTTTTCATGGCCAATCTCGCATACGGTTCGATTGACATCCCCTTTGGCGAGGTCTTCAACATATTGACTGGAGGCGAAGCGTCAAAGTCGGTATGGCAGTTCATCGTCATGGAGTCGCGATTGCCACAGGCCATCACCGCCCTCCTGTCGGGAATGTCGCTTGCTGTGAGCGGCTTGATGTTGCAGACAGCCTTCCGCAATCCCCTTGCCGACCCGTCGATATTCGGAATCAGCAGTGGTGCCGGTGTTGGGGCGGCACTTGTCATCCTGCTCTTTGGCGGCAGTCTTACCACGGGAGCCTTGTCGTTCAGCGGTTTTGCCGCCGTCTTCACCGGAGCATTCTTGGGAGCCGTGGCAGTGATGGCAATAGTGTTCATGTTCTCACTTGTTGTCAAGAACGACATCATGCTTCTCATCATCGGCATCATGATTGGTTATCTTGCCTCGGCAGCCATCAGTCTTCTCAACTATTTCGCCACCGAGGAAGGCGTAAAGTCCTACGTTGTATGGGGAATGGGTAATTTCGGCGGTGTTCCCATACGACTTCTCCCCCACTACTCCGCCGTGTGCATCATCGGTCTCGCAGCTGCCCTCCTGCTTATCAAACCGCTCAACATCATACAGTTAGGCGAGAGCTATGCCGAGAACTTAGGTATCAACACAGTCCGCATCCGCAACTGTCTCCTTGTCATCACCGGACTGCTGACTGCAGTAGTCACCTCCTTCTGCGGTCCCATCTCCTTCATCGGCCTTGCCGTGCCCCACATCGCCAAGATGATATGCCGCACGAGCGACCATCGCGTCCAGATGCCTCTGACAATGCTCGCCGGGGCCATCACCGCCCTTGTCTGCAATCTCTGTTGCACTCTCCCCTCCTCCGGCAGTCTCCTTCCCCTCAACGCCATCACCCCGGTGATAGGAGCCCCCGTAGTGATATATGTGATATTGAAGAGAAGGGTTAATTCAATGTGACGGGTGACGCTAAACTGCAAGTCTTATCACAAACAATATCCCTGATATATAAAAATTTCCGTCGTTTTCTTGCTGATTCAAAAAAACTTCGTATTTTTGCAGCGAAAATAAAGGAATAAAATTATTGGTGTCCGATAAAAAAATTAAGCTAAGCCTATAAAAAGGGGACAAACCTTTTGGTAAGTCCCCAAAGATTTGTAATTTTGCAGTTGCAACAATCAAAATATACAAATCCATGGGCAAAGGTACAAATTATTCCGGACATCCTGTACTAAGTCAACTAACAAAATTGATGGACAG
>JALFIX010000192.1 GCA_022775105.1 Prevotella sp.
CAGCGAAATCAGCCACCTCAAAGTACTCCAAAACACCTGTAGGAAGGAAATATGAGGCAAGGCCTTCTTAAATATTTATATTGCTGCTACGATTCATGATGCAAAGGTAATAACTTTTCTGCAATCATGTACCATTTAGCAATATGTTTTTGGGTTAGCGACTGTACACACTCCACAGGGTTTGTCGGTTGCGCCATTTTCACTTGAATATGGATGAATCGTAAATATTGGAGACGATTTTCTTCCATGTGTTCTTCCCAACTTTTTCCACGATTCCCTTCTTCACCATAGTACATACTGCAGTCTGCGCCGATCTCTTGTTAGAATAAAATGGTGTTAAATGTTCCAAACAGAATACCTCTGGAAGAGAGGCATAGCGATCAGCAAATGGCGAGCTTTTCTCCCTCACCTTATTCTCCTCCGCCTTGGTCTCCCAAGTGCTGAGCAACCTGTTGCCCCACTGCCTTATCGAGGCAAACATCAGCCAGTCGCCTATGAGCCTTGCGAACTCCTTGTCTTCCTCTGTAACCACGAGCTTGCCCGTCTTCTTGAAGTCCTCATACTGCATGCACACCATCCTCGGCAGCGTGTATCTTATCATATAAAGAGGTATGCGCTTGCGGAAGTATTCGCGGCAGTCGTCATTGTCGAGCTTGGCGAGGTCGGTTTGGTTGTCACACCATTCCCACGCTGCCCTCACTAATGGCTCGCAGTCTATCCTGCCCGCCAACTCCGACAGCTCCACGCACATCTTCACCACGTCCATGTCCTCGGGGGCAAGCCTTATTGAAGTGAACCCAAGAAGTTGGACACAACACTTATTATTCATATGCGAAGAAGAACATTAGAAGAAAAGTTAGAAGCTATTAGATTAGTAGAGGAGGGAAACTCTCCTCGTTCAGTGTCTGACCGTTTACACATTGGACACCATCAAATTTATGAGTGGCTGTGTATTTATAAAGAAAAAGGAGTTTCTGGGCTTGAAAACAAGCGTATATGTCGCAAAAATCAGTTCTCATTTGAAAAAAAATGCGAAATCATTCGTGAATATCAGAAATCTGAGCTAACTTTGCCGGAGATTAGTTCGAAGCATGGTATCTCGGCTAGTACCTTAGTCGGTTGGCTGTCCAAATTCAACAAGGGTGGAATGGATGCGCTTGCAAGTAAGCAACCATTGCCAAGAGAACAATCCAAGAGCATTATGAAACGAGTACCAAAGGAAGAGTGCGAGAAGGAAAACGAGAGGCTCCGCAAGGAAAACGAACGTCTCAGGGCGGAGAATCTGCTGCTAAAAAAAGTGAAAGCCTTAGTCGAGGAAAGAGAGTCCCGAAACAGAAGGATTGGGCGCGGGCCATTGACGAACTAAGGCGCGAGGAGCATGTGGATCTCAATCTCCTGTTGGAGTTGAAGAAGATGGCACGCAGCACGTTTTACTATCACATGAAAAATATTGGCAATGATGACAAATACAAGGATGTGAAGGAGAAAATAGCAACAATCTTCCATAGGCACAAAGGACGGTACGGGTATCGGAGAGTGACACTGGAATTGCGAAAAGATGTTCATGGAATTAACCATAAGACTGTCAAGAGGCTCATGGATGAGTTGGGGCTTAAATGTGAGGTGCGTAAAGTGAAATACAAGTCATATAAGGGTGATGTCGGCAAGACTGCACCAAATGTAATAGATCGGGATTTTACGGCAGATAGACCATTGCAGAAAGTGGCTACTGACGTAACCCAAATCAACATAGGCAGTTCTAAAATATACTTGTCACCGGTACTTGACATGTTTAATGGAGAGATTCTCTCATATGTAATCTCGGAATCTCCAAACCTCAAGATGGTGATGGACATGCTAAATCAGCTTTACGACAACATTGAATCTACTGAAGGCATGCTGATGCACTCGGACCAGGGATGGCACTACCAGCATGCCGCATACCAGAGGAGCCTGAAGAACCACCATATTATTCAGAGTATGTCGAGAAAGGGAAATTGTCTTGACAATTCTGTAATGGAGAACTTCTTCGGAATAATGAAGTCAGAGCTGCTATACGCAAATAAATACACGTCAGTGGAGAGTTTTATAACAGATTTAAAAGAATATATGGTATACTATAATAATGAAAGAATAAAATTGAGACTCAACGGCATGTCCCCTGTTTTATACAGAAAGGCATTCGAACAGACTCACAGTATTTAACCAGTCCAACTTCTTGGGTTCACTTCA
>JALFIX010000194.1 GCA_022775105.1 Prevotella sp.
GGCAAGGCCTTCATACATGTTTATATTGCTGTTACGATTCATACTGCAAAGGTACTTACTTTTTTTCAATCATGTATCGTTTAGCGACAGTTTTTAGGTTAGCATCCGTACATTCTCCCCACAGGGTTTGTCGGGTGCGCCAGTATTCTGCCAAGAAACCCGGCAACCTCGATCTTGTCATCAACGGCACTACCAAGAAGGCGGAGATAAAGAAGTGCGCCACCAACCAGTGGCTTAAGACTACTGTGGACGCCACCTTGAACGCCGGCGACAATACCCTCTACCTCAACAACACCGAGGGCATCGATATGATGATTGACTATGTGGTGTATATGCCAAAGGGCACTGCCGAGGAAAAATACACCATCACCATGGTTGACGGCGACAATGGCAAGGCCACTCCCAATGTGAAAGAAGCCACAGAAGGCACCATCGTCACCTTCGACATCAAGGCCGATGAGGGCTACGAGTTTGCAGGTTGGGAGTTCCATCCTCGCCATCATCCTTACTTCAAGGACAACACCATGCAAATGCCCAACGACAACGTCATACTGAAACCACTGTTCAAGAGCAACACAGGTGGCGGCGACACACCGGGCGTGATGCACGACTTCTACACCCTCGACTTCTCCGACATTCAGGAAGGCGCAATGCCAGTGGGATGGGAAGCACTACAGAATGGCGACGAACTTCACTCTTATCCAAACACATATACAGGAGGAGCCCGCACATTTGTAGGCTTCAACGGTTTTCAGGGCAAGGCATTCTACTGGCGCACCAAGTATGCCGAATATGGTCGTCAGGAGGCTTATCCTCTCGAACTTGAACCGGGCAACTACCGTCTCCACTACACCATGGCGGCATGGAAGAATGCACCAGTCTTTGAGGCTCAGATTCTCGATGCTTCCAACGACGCAATCCTCGCAAAGTCAGAGCAGATGGCTGCCGAGCCAAATGCAGAGGGTAACAAGACTGCCGACGTAAGCTATGCCGACACCTACACCCTCGACTTCAAGATTGATGCCAAGGGCAAGTACATCATACGCTTCTGGAATGTCAATGGTGGCGACTGGGAGGAATACTTGCTGTTGTCGTGCAAGCTGCAGACCGACGTTGATACGGGCATAAGCGACATCTTCACCGATGCCGACAATACTCCTGTCGCCATCTTCAGCGAAGACGGAGTGCGTCGCTACACTCTCCGCCAAGGTATCAACATCGTTCGTATGAAAAACGGCGAGACGAAAAAAGTATTTATCAGATAAGACTTTTATTTCTTGCGGCTACATTGAGACAAATATATAAGCATTTGATATTATTTTCGCCGTTTTAATCGTGTGAATATTGTAATTTTGCAGCGTCGGAACAAAACTCCGGCGCTGCATATTCATACATATTTATTATATAATAAAACATTAATTAATTAAAGCATTTTATTATTATGAAGAAAATTTTTACTTATGCTTTGACACTCATCGGAATGGTGATGTGCTCATTGGGTGCTAATGCACAGGAGACAACAATTTACAGGCCTGACTTTAACGATTTCGTGGAATCGCAAAATGGAGAATGTGAATGGAACGCTGAAACAAAGACCATTTCATGGACAAGTGCAAGTGGAAACAACGTGCTAAACGTGAAGTTCACAGGACTTCCAGAAGGCAAGATGCCGGTAGGTACAAAGTTTGTCGTAAAGGCAAAGCTCGTTAACGACGCAAAGTCATTCCGTATGTTCATTGGCGGTGATTGCAAGGCTGACTGCGGCGATGGCGAGAATGTGATGGAACTTACCGAAGATAAGGTGGTAACAGAGTGGCGTCTCGGTGGTCCTGGTTGGCAGACCGCAGCAGAATTACAAGGAACCGGTGGCATTGAGATTGAGGACATCTATATCGAAAGACCTAATGGAACTATCGAAGAAGATCCACTGCCAGAAATCATTCCAGCACCTGCAGAGAATCCCGGCGACAATCGTCTTTCAGTAGATATGTCAACATTAGCAGAAAATTGGGGACAGGGTGTTTATAATCCCTCAACACAACTATATCAGGCAAACGCAGGTTATGCAAACCTTATGACCCTTGAGGCTCTTCAGGGTATGGACGCTACTATATACAAGAGAGTGGTAGTGAACATATCATACGTAAATACTTATGAAGAGTCCGGTCGTTTCTGTACTGGTGACGGTGGTACACTCCGCACTGTGTTGCTTAAGGAAGGCATCAACGAGATTGAAATAACAAGTGATGATGACCTGTCGAAAGTCCGCATTGGAGGAAGAGGCGCCGGTCAGAAGATGGTTATCCACTACATCTATGCTGACACTAACACTCCCACTGCCATCAACAAGGTATCTGTAGAGTCAAATCTCGACGCTCAGCAGTACAACCTCGCCGGACAGAAGGTTAATAACAATGCCAAGGGCTTGGTTATCATGAACGGCAAGAAGTACGTCAAGTAATATATATGGTTTTTAGGACATAAATGGTTAGTTTTTGGCCGGCGGGTTCATCCCGCCGGTTTTTTTGTATGCAAAACAATCAATAAAAATCAATAAATGCTTGGTAGTTTGGGATTTTTTGTATAACTTTGCAGCCAAAAGAAAGGATTATATGGACAGTAACAGTATTATACGATTTGACTGGGCAGCCAAAAGGATGCTTAGAGACAAGGCCAACCATGCGGTGTTAGAGGGTCTTGTTACTGTGTTGTTGGGTGAGAAGATTACTATTACACAGCTTCTTGAAAGCGAAAGTAATCAGGAAACGTCGAGCGACAAGTTCAATCGTGTTGACCTAAAGGCGTTGGACAGTAAGGGTGAGATAATATTGATTGAGATTCAGCTGACACGTGAATGGTATTATCTTCAGCGAGTGCTGTATGGCGTGTCGAAGGCCATCACAGAACATATCTCACTTGGTTCGACATACAAGGACGTGAAGAAGATATATTCGATAAATATCCTTTATTTCGACCTTGGCAAGGGCAGTGATTTCCTGTATCATGGCACAACCTCGTTTGTAGGAGTGCATACCAAAGACCAACTTATTATACGCAAGCGCGATGACAAAGTAATCAAGGAGATGAAGCCTTCAGAGTTTTTCCCTGAGTATTATCTCATTAGGGTAAATGAGTTTAATGACATTGCGAATACTCCCATAGAAGAATGGCTCGATTTCCTGAAGAACAACCGTATCAAGGATGATACCCAAACTCCCGGTTTGCGCGAGGCTAAGGAGCAACTGCGTATTATGCAAATGAACGAGGAGGAGCGTAGGGCATACGATGATTACCTGGACACCATACGTACTCAGGAAAGTGTTCTCGACACATATCGCACGGAGGGTCTCATAGAAGGTCGTGCGGAAGGTCGTGCGGAAGGTCGTGCGGAAGGTCGTGCGGAAGGTCGTGCGGAAGGTCGTGCGGAAGGTCGTGCGGAAGGTCGTGCGGAAGGTCGTGCGGAAGGTCGTGCGGAAGGTGAATTAAACAAGGCAATGTCGGTTGCAAGAGAAATGAA
>JALFIX010000201.1 GCA_022775105.1 Prevotella sp.
GGGGAAGGGGATGGTGGCTACATATTGATGTTGTGCTGTTGCTTTTTACTGAAAGCTGCTACTAACGACTCATAAATCTACCCTTAATCGTGTATTGGATGATAGTTGCGGATTTTAGGTCTTACACGTATGCTGCTTCGACTCCTTGTCGTAGTTGATGCCCACGAGCAGCATGTCGCCTGTATATTCTGCCAACTTCGTGGGATATTCCTTGCGCTTGATTTGGTCGAGGGCCGTGTCGGCGGAATGGTTGAACTTCAACTCGATGACGATGGCAGGCTTGCTGACGTTGCGGCGAGGAATCATCACAAGGTCGGCATAGCCCTTGCCTGTGGCGTATTCGCGATGTATGACATACTCGTTCTTAGCCCATATATATGCTACTGAGAGCACACATGCCAAGGAGTTTTCGTCATTATAGGAGAGAATGCTGGTGTGCTCATCGTGAGCCTGGTCAATGCCTTTTGCTACTGCTTGCTCGTTGCCTAAAATAGTAGCTTCAAGAAGAGATTTGGAATTCTGGATAGTCTTAACCAAAGGCTCCCATGTTGTAGCGCTAATAGCGTTGTTCATTTCGTCAGCTACCTCCTTGTTTGGAATGTAGCACTCTTGTTCTTTTTCATCGTATGCCAAGTATCCAAGATGTATCAACACTGTGAAGACATCGTTCTTGCTCCTTACTATTCGCATGTCATTACGGAATTCGGTTGTATTAACATAAACATGCTCCCCTGACAACATGCGTATGATATCGTCCTTAAGTCCTTCGAAATTCATCTGAATGTATGTATTGACAGAATCGTAGGCTCCCGTGGTTGTCCAATAGCTTTTGCAAACTCCACGTTGTAAGGCTTTCATAACCGAGTAAGGGTTGTAAATGGATTTCTCTCTGCCGATATTATATCCGTCATACCACATTTTCAACTCGCCCATAGATGCGTTGTGTTTCTCTGCCAATATCTTCACCTCTTCCTTTGTAAATCCAAAGCAAGGGGCAAGGAAAGCCGGGTCGATCATAGAATATTCGCAGAAGTTGTTCAATGCCGACTCGGTGTTGAATTTCTTGATGGGAAGTATGCCGGTGAGATAGGCACCTGAAAAGACTTTGTTTGAACCCGAGCCCTTGAACAGACGGCGAAGCAGGTCAACGTAGGATGTCGTGATGTATTCGTCTGTTCCCATCTCACGCAGGATGGCATCCCACTCGTCGATAATCATAAAGAAACGCTCGCCTGTGCTCTCGCTGATGCGGTAGAGGATGTCCATCAGGTCATCCCGTTCTTTTACGTTTACATCTGGGAAAATATCCACGACTTCATCTATAATCTCCTGCTGGATGAGTTTCACTATGTTCCTCTCTCCTCTGTATTTTGTAGTGAAGTCGGTCATATCAATGCTGATAACATAGTACTTGTTCAGATAAGTCCCGAACGACTCGTCCTTTTCCGCTTCCAATCCGCGAAACAGCTCGCGCGAATCGCACGACTTGTCATAGTATGCGCACAACATCTTTGCCGCCATCGACTTTCCGAATCGTCGGCAGCGAGTGACGCAACTGTATCTGCTCTCTGAATTGAGCATAGCGTTGATGCGTGGTATCAACGAAGTCTTGTCAACATACTCGTGAGCCACGATGTCACGGAAGTCACTGTTTCCTTTATTGATGTATATACCCATTGTTTCGCGTCTATTGCAGGAGAAGTTAGCCTGCAATTCCGCTGCAAAGATAATGCAAATCGAGGACAATTCAAAATAAAAGTCACAAAACTTTTATTTTTATTGTTGAGATGCAGCTTATCTTATGTAAAGTTTATAAAAAATATGAGAAACCATCTTCCTTTCGTCACATTTTTTGTCCTTCTGTCCCTATTGTTTGGTTATTCGCCTTAAAAGTAGTACTTTTGCAGACGAAAATTGAATTTTTAAGAGACGACTTATGAAGATGTTTTTTGCATTATTGTTAGCCGTATGTTCATTCTCGGCTACTGACGCTAAGGCACAAGACGCTGACGAGCGTGGGAATTGGATTGCTGCGGGACGACAGGTGATTGACTATCTCGTGGACAAGCATGCCGATTATGACAAGATCTACGACGCGAGAGATTTCGGGTTGCCTGCCCCCGACTCACTATGGTTGAAGACGACAGATGGCTTAGGCATCTTTGCCTACGAGATTTGTCCAGAGCAGCCAAAGGGCGTGGTGATTTGTCTTTCGGGAATAGAGAATCCGTCGGTGACGGCATTCTATGGTCATGCCGCAGAATTCTATAAGGCAGGTGTAGCCACTATCATGCCTGACCTTCGAGGTCATGGCAAGAGCGACGGCAATCGCATCTGCCTCGCTTACGAAGAGACGCGCGACGTGAAGGCAGTGACGGATTATATAAAAAGCAATGCCAAATTCAAAGGCGTTCCCGTAATCGTGATGGGAGTGTCGATGGGAGGAGCGGTTGCCATACGTTCCATCGGCGGGAACAAGGACATTGATGCTCTTGTCTCACTCTCTGCCTTTTCGAGCCTTGAGGACTTCCTGCATACCATGCGTGAGGCTTTGCTGCCCATGATTCCTGCCGAACGACTCAATGACGTAACGGGTGAAATAGTCCGTGGAAAATATAATGTTGACTCTTCCGTCAGCAGTCCTCTTTATGCCCTCCAAGGGCTTGACAACCGTCCTGTACTCATGATGCACAGCAGGAAGGACACCCAGGTGCCGTATTCTTGCTTTGAGAAACTGACTGCTGAGGCTTCAAAATATACTCATGATATTGATACCATGACTGTGGAGGGCGACGAGCATTTTATCTGCCGTGACTTCACCCGTCCTACAGCCGACAAGGAGTATATGCGTCGCCTGATGCGATTTATCCGCAAGCTGACGATAAGGCATCCTTACGTCAAGACAGAGGAAGGAGTGGAGTTGATGGAGGTTGTTGCCCGATTTGCGGATAATACAGTGTTCAACGATTCCCTTGCCCCTCGCTATCAGAAGGATTGCGACGAGTGGTTTGGGGCTTTGAAAAAACATCCAGCGGTCGTGTGGCTTCACAATCAGCTTCCAGTATATAGCATTGGCTATGAAGCAGTTCCATGGTTTGGTGCCCATCTGCGTTGCAAAGTAAATGGTCTTGGTCTTATTCCCAATGCCAACAAGGAATACAAGCGATGGCCAAAGAAAGCCGTCAAGGAGTTTCTTCCCTTACTCTCCGATTTCTATCAGAAGAGCAACTTCGCTGAGTTCTATCGCCAGCATGGGCCTATGTATCAGCAAGCCGTAGATGCTGCACGCATGACTATGGCAGACTATGTTGACCTCGACTGGTTCAGCGAGTTTTTCAAGAAGGAGAATGTTGCCGATTTCGGTATTATCGTAGGACTGAACAACGGTGGCGGCAGCTTTTCCATCGAGCGCACCAAACCAGGATGCCTGCCTGAAAAGATTGCAGTGATGCTATATGGCGAACAAGAAGACGGTACGCCGTGGTATTTCCGCGATAGTGAGATAGACAAGATTCTCGTTCATGAGTTCTGCCATTCTTTTATTTCGCCAGACAAGAAATACAAGAAGATAGGCACTCGCCTGCTCAACGAGCATCGCAAGAAACTCAATTCCGTGGGTTATGGCATTTGGGAGAACGTCATAGAGGAAACTTTGGTGCGTGCCTCAGTCATACGCTATCTCATCGACCATGGCTATAGCGACGAGGTGATAAGGGAAGAGATCAACAACCAGCACAAGTACTATGGCTTCACATGGCTGCCAACGGACATAGAGTGGTATAAGGGCAATATACTGGCGATATTCGACGAGATGGAAGATAATTAATAATAGTCATGATACTGTCTTGAAATAGATGAATATTTTTTCATGATTATGGACTATCAAGAAATAATTGATGGTATCAACGAGGTCATGAACCGCGAGGTACCGATGCTCCTTTCCCTTACTGAGGAGCAAGTGAGTGTGAAGAGAAACAGTCAGAACCGCACGGTGAAAATGCTCGTGGGCCATCTCATCGACTCGGCATCCAACAACCATCAGAGAATGGTGCGCCTCCAGTATGCTCCTCGTTGCGGACATTCCATGCCTAACACGGAGATGGGTATGCTCATATTCCCAGACTACACCCAGGACAACGACCTGTGGATAGAACTCCAGGATTATCAACATGAGGATTGGCACCAGCTTGTGATGCTGCTGAAATACTATAATCAGCACATCTGCCATATCATCCGCTCGGTTGATAAGACCAAGCTCAACAACTACTGGATTGACTACGAGGGCTGCCGTGTGACTCTCGACGCAATGATATGCGGCTACATCAACCATCTGAACCTGCACTTCGGACAGATTCGGGAGTTGCTGTAAGCTCAGATAAATCAGAACTACCTTTGCAGTCGCAAAAGAATAAATAAAGAGATTATGAAAACAGAACAGAGATTTTGTCAGAGCTGCGGAATGCCGCTCAATGACGTGAACGACTACGGCACTAATGCCGATGGAAGCAAGACCGAGGAATACTGCAAATACTGCTATGAAAATGGACAGTTTACACAGCAGTGTACAATGGAAGAAATGATTGACCACTGTGCGCAGTTTGTCGAGGAATTCAATAAGGACTCCGAGCACAAGGTGACCCGCGAGGAGGCCATAGGTCAGATGAAGATGTTCTTCCCTCATCTGAAGAGATGGAGAAAGGAGATAACCATCACATCACACGATTTTCAGGACGTGATGTATGCAGGACTCGCTCCCGTGAAACAGCTAATCATGGATATGGCAGACAACCTGCCCACAACCTATATATCATCGGTAGATGAGGAAGGCTACCCTTGTACCAAGGCCATGCTGTCGCCACGCAAGCGCGAGGGCATAAAGGTGTTCTACTTCACCACCAACGCCTTCTCAGTGCGTGTGGCTCACTACAGGGCTAATCCCAAGGCTTCGATATACTTCTGCGACGAAAAGAATTTCCGTGCCGTCATGCTGAAGGGCACCATAGAGGTACTGACAGATCAGGACAGCAAGAATATGATATGGCGTGAGGGAGATACTCAGTATTATCCTGGCGGAGTGACCGATCCCAACTATTGCGTCTTGAAGTTCACTGCCACCGAAGGCCGTTTCTACAGTGACTTTTATCCCCGCAGCTTTGTGATTGAATGATTATGGAAACAGAAAGAATATTGCTTCGGCATTGGCAGGACAGTGATGCTGATGTGTTATATGAATATGCCAGTGAACCCGAGGTGGGTGAGCGCGCAGGATGGCCTCCACATAAATCCCGCGAGGAGAGTCTAAAGATAATCCGCAATGTGTTCAATAATCCCACCACCTGGGCCATTGTATTGAAAGAAACGGGAAGGGTGGTTGGCGCGATGGGCTATGGCCCTTCGTGCGACTGCTCTTTGCCTTCGCGCGAGGGTGAGCCGACAGTAGGTTATTGGGTTGGAAAGCCATATTGGGGTATGGGTATTTGCACTGAAGCCCTGCGGCTGATGATAGAGCATATCCGTAAGACAACTACAATTCCCTCACTTATAAGCGGACATTTCATTGACAATCCCGCTTCTGGACGAGTGATGGAGAAATGCGGTTTCGTGGCAACAGGCGAAACAGCTTTCGACAATAACCTTTATGGAGGAGAGAACAAACCAATAAGAGTTCTGAGATTGGAGTTTTAGTTACGGGTCTATCTTTTTCATGTAATAAAAAACATCCAAGTCCTTTCGTCACATTTTCAGTCATTCTGTCCCAATTATTTGGTATATTGGCTGATTACCGCTACCTTTGCAGCCCCAAAATTTTAATGTAAAATGAAAACAGACAGTATCATCATCAAGAATGCTCATGCCAACAACCTCAAGGATGTTGACATTGAGCTGCCTAAACACAGTATCGTGGTGTTTACGGGAGTGAGTGGAAGCGGTAAGTCGTCGTTGCTATTCGACACGATTTACACTGAGGCGCAACGGCAGTTGATTGAGACATTCAGCTCGTTCGCGAGAGCTCGTCTGCCCAAGTTGTCACGTCCTGATGTCGATGAGATAAAACATCTCTCCACTCCTATCGTCATCGACCAGAAGAAGATGGGCAATAACCTCAGAAGTACTGTGGGAACTGCCACTGAATTAGCCACATATATACGTCTGCTGTATTCACGTATCGGTCAACCATTCCTTCATCTGCCTTCCTTTGCTTTCTCGTTCAACCATCCCGAAGGCATGTGTCCCCATTGCCAAGGTCTCGGCAAGGAGGTGAAGATTGACCTCGACCTCTTTATTGATAAGGAAAAATCATTAAGAGAGGGTGCATTGCTTCACCCTAACTACAAGCAAAACTCATACCTGCTAAAGGAGTTGCTTAAATATGGTATCTTCGACAACGACAAACCATTGAAGGACTGGAGCGAAGAGGAACTTCATAAGTTGCTATATAGCGAACCCATCGATCTTGACAAGTCGAAAACTGGACTGTCATACAACCGCTATCACGAAGGTATCATCACCAAACTGGAGCGCACCATCATTGAAAAGGCCATAGATGAGAAGGGCGAGGACGAGCGGAATGCTCGCGACAGGTTTTTTACCTATCGTGTGTGTGAACATTGCCATGGCAGTAGGATTAATGAACGTGCGCGAAGCGTGAGGATTGGCGACAAGAGTATCGACCAGATATTCAGTATGGAGCTTTCGGATGTGTGGGAGTTCTTTAAGCACTTGGAAAGTAACATAGAGGATGGAGAGGTGCGTCAAATGGCTGTCCCCGTATTGCGCAAAATCAACTATCTCCTCAGCCAATTAGTCAATATCGGTGTAGGCTATCTCTCGCTCGACCGTCCTGTATCAACATTGTCGGGAGGCGAGAGCCAGAGAGTAAAGATGGCGCGTCAGCTTGATTGCGACCTTACCGACCTTATCTATGTGCTTGACGAGCCAAGCATCGGTTTGCATCCTCGTGATAATGAGCGGCTCATTGAACTGATGCGAGGCCTGCGCGACCGTGGCAACAGTGTGTTTGTAGTTGAGCACGACCCAGACATCATCCTCTCTGCGGAATGGGCTGTGGATATGGGTCCTAAGGCTGGCAGCAAGGGAGGAGAAGTGATGTATAACGGACCGATTGGCGGTTTGACTGCATCGCAAGGTCTGACAGGAAAGTGTCTTCGCGAGCGTCAGCTGGAGGCTACGAGGCAGTGGCAACGAAGAACGTTCAATGAGAGTTTTCTGATTGAGCATGCTTCGGTCAACAATCTGAAGGACATCACGGTGCGTATTCCAAAAGGTGTGCTTACTTGCATCACGGGAGTTGCGGGCTGCGGAAAGAGCAGTCTGATACACGGTTGCTTTGTTCCCCAACATCCCGAGGCTATAGTCATCGACCAGCAACCGATAGGACGGACATCCCGGGGAAACATAGCATCATACATCGGTATATTCAATCATCTCCGACAATTCTTCGCCCAATCCAATAATGTGGATGCATCGTTGTTCAGCTTCAATGCTGCAGGAGCTTGCCCGAAATGTGAGGGCAGAGGATTTCTTAGTTTTGAGATGAATTTTCTTGATGCAGTTAAGACCAGATGTCCTGAATGTGAAGGCAAAAGATACAACAAAAAAGCTCTTGGATATCAGTATCGTGGAAAGAACATTGCCGAGGTGCTAGACATGACTGTAGAGGAAGCTCTCGATTTCTTTGCCGACGAGAAGAAAGTCACGCGCTATCTGTTGCTCCTTCAGGAAGTGGGGCTTAGCTATCTGAAACTTGGACAGACGCTAAGTTCGCTCTCCGGCGGTGAAAGCCAGCGACTGAAGATAGCTACAGAATTGCGCAAGAAGGGCAACATATATGTCATGGATGAGCCTACGACAGGTCTCCACATGAACGACATAGAACGTTTCTTCCAGATTGTCAGCAAACTCGTAGATGCCGGCAACACAGTGGTCATCATTGAACACAACCTCGACATCATCCGTCGTGCCGACTGGATAATAGACCTCGGCCCAGAGGGTGGGAAGAACGGAGGTGAGATACTATTTGAGGGGACACCCGAAGAATTGAAGTCATGTAGTCGCTCAATAACTGCGAGATACATCTAATGAGATTATTTCATCGTCCTTTCGTCACATTTTCAGTCATTCTGTCCCAATTATTTGGTATTTTGGCAAATTATCACTATCTTTGCAGTCGCAAAAATAAAATATAATTATATGGTAATATCATTGATAATAACTGTGTTTCTTGCATTTTGTTCGTTAGTATCAAATGCACAGACTATTTCCCCGAAAGCTGCCACACCCGAAATGGAGTTTGTTATGCAACTTAATGTCACTCTCGGCGAAGCATATACTGTAGGTGAGACGCAAGCTGGCAAGCGTCATGTGATACCAATTATTGGCGGAACTTTTGAGGGTCCGCTGCTTCGAGGTACTATCATTAATGGCGGTGCCGACTACCAGCTCATAAGTGCTGACGGCAAGCGCACCACTCTTGAAGCCGTTTATTCAATAAAGACTGCTGACGGAGTGAATATACATGTGCGCAACCAAGGAATAGTATATTCCGGAAAGGACGCTTCGGGCAATGACTCTTTCTATTTCAAGGCTGCACCACGGTTTGAGGCACCTCAGGACGGCAAGTATGGATGGCTCAATAATGCGATATATGTCTGTTCGCCGTCATTCGGCGAGCCAGGCACTATAATACTTGATGTATGGAAGGTCAAATAAAATGATTATGGATACATTACTGACAATAAAAGACACATGCAGAGAAGGTGAGGTTGTGACGGTTGCATTGTTATCATCGCTCCGCCAACTACCCTTGTCTTGGGCAAGCGACCTTTTACCACCACTTCGCCCAACTGTCCCTTTGTCAGTCATAAAGTTATAAAATTTGGTGCAAAGGTACAACTTTTTTGTAAACATACAAATAAATCCTCTTTTTTTATGTAGTTAGGCGTGGTTTTGGGGCAGCCACGGAAAAATCCGGGTACGCCTCGACAAGCCGCGGTTGAGATGCCCACGCTCCCAGAGGCATCCGCACAGTTTTTTACTTCAGAAACTTGAGTAAAGAAACTCACATTCATTGCCAGCGGATATTAAATCTCAGTGGTTTTCCCATTCATTTGAAAGCCTCAAGGGATGAGGCAAACCATACGTCCATAAGTCCTGCCCCGCGGTGATTCCAGGAATAATATGGAATAAGTCGCAGGGAGGTGTCCCTCACGGAAAGTCGTCCACTATCCAATGTAGTCATCACCTGAACATTGTCAACTACAAGCGATTTCACTGTGAACGGGCGATTGTCGCCTTCGGTGTTCTGTATGGTATGGTCGGCAACGGATATCTTTGGAGTCTCGCCAATGAATATGTTATGGACATTGGCATCGGGATTGTCGATGCCTTCCGCACAATATACCAAAGGTCCGCGTTCGAAAGCCACTCGTCCAAGGTCGTCCTTCACCTTGGCATTGGCAACGACGGTGCGTGGTTGCATGTCGAAGTGTATTCTCACCACATCGCCTTTCTTCCACTTCCTTTTTATGGAGAAATATCCCTTCTCAATCTCACTCTCCATCTTTTCGCCATTGACAGATCTGGAATAACCCAACTGTTTTTCGTCGCTGTATTTGTAGAGGTCGCTTGGCACCACCTCGCCCCTTACCCATCCAGGTATTCTTATCTTCATGTCAAAGTCCTTTGCCTTCGACGCGATGATTTTTATTGCAATGTCGCCATCCCATGGATATTCGGTTGTCTGCTGTAGCACCACATTCTTGCCTGCGATATTGATGGTGGCGGTATTGCCGAGGAAAAGGTTGACATACAGGCTATTGTCCCTTACGCCATAAACATATCCAGGCACCGAGGGTATGAACCGACAGAGGTTTGACGGACAACATGCACATCCAAACCATGGTTGGCGGGTGTTGGTGTTATCTGCATTAAATTTGTATTTCCCATCGGCAGACAAGGGGTTGGGATAGAAGAACTTTCCGCCATCCACCGACATTCCGCTGATGACACCATTATACAGTGTGCGCTCCAAGCAGTCGACGTATCGTGCGTCGCCTTTGAAGAGGAACATCCTTTCAAACAGATACACCATCGATATGGCAGCGCAAGTCTCATTGTATGCCGTGAGATTGGGCAATACATAGTTGGCATCGAAAGCCTCGCCCTGATGCGTGGCTCCCACACCTCCAGTGAGATAGTATTTCTTGCCAATGATATTCTCGCATATCGTCTCAATGGCTTTTACGTAAGACGAGTCGCCCGTGAGTGCAGCCACGTCAGCCATTCCGGCATACATATATCCGGCTCTTACGGCATGTCCCACGGCTTCCTTTTGGTCAACGACGGGTTGCAGACTTTGGGTGTAGATATTATGTATATCGGTCTTTCCGCGATAGTCGAGCATATACTTAGCCTCGTTGAGATATTTCTTTTCTCCTGTGATGAGATAAAGACGGCAGAGTGCCATCTCTGCAATCTGATGACCGGGCACTACATGAGCCTGACCATCGTTAGGACCAACCTCACGCAGCACGCAGTCGGCATAGCGTTTGGCAATGTCGAGGAAGTTGGTTTTTCCTGTGGCTTGATAATGCGCACAGGCGGCATCCACCATGTGCCCGAGGTTGTACAACTCGTGGCTCAGCACCTCTTCCTCCACCCATCTGCTCTTGCCCGACCACTGATGGGGCTTTGCAGGATTGATTGTCCTTGCAGTGTAGAGATAACCGTCTGGCTCTTGTGCCGCTCCGACTATGGTTATCACACTGTCGATATACGTCTTTAGTTTCTCGTCGGGATATGTCTGCAACACATAGCTTGCACCCTCTATGGTTTTATAAACATCAGTGTCGTCGAAGCAGAACCCCATGAATGTGGGCACGTCATAGTCCTTGGTATGCAGTCCTGAATGTCCGGGATGCGTCAATGTATATGCCGCCTTGGTGAAATTGCTGTATCGGTTTTGTGTCTCGCATTTGCTGAAGGCGAGCGGAATGGTGGTTTCCCTTGCCGCTTTAATCCTGTCGCCCCAAAAGGTGGAGGGAGTGATTTTCACTGCGGTGAAGGGCACTTGGCTATATGGATAGCCATTGTCTGTAGCCTTTCCTTCTGCAAAGGCATTCGTGGAGAGTGCTGCTATAAGCACTGTTACCATAGTCTTTCGGATGTTTATTACCATAATTGATTTAAAATAGTGAAGTTAGCAATGATGGTGCAAAGGTACAAAAAATATTTTAAATACAAAGGTTTTACGTTTAATTTATTCAAATTTCGCAAATAATTTGGAACCACAGAGTTTAAGAGATTGAGAGATTCCATATTCTTAAGAGATAGAATGCCAAGGCATTTGGAGTTCACAGAGTAGGCTGTGCATTATGTCTGCCGTATGGAGGCTCTGCGTCCTCCGTCGCTTGCGACCAACTCTATATAGCATAGAACTCTTTTCCTCTTTATCTCTGTGGTTTAAATAAAACCTTTATACAAGGGCTTTTCCCACTTGCGAAACTTTAGTAATTTATCTTCTAAGATGCTTTTTTGAATAAGTCTTGCCAGCTTTTTTGTATTGCTTTATACTGATTCCTGTATTTGACAAATCCGTTTTAATCCTTTGACCACCAATATTATAGGTGGCAAGTGCTTCCTCCTCTCCATCCCTGCCCACGGCAGAGATGGAGGAGGTGATGTTGGTGTAGTTGATGTCCTTCAACCATTGCTCAATCATGCTGTGGCGATTGGACACCTGCGACGAGCGAATCCAGAGATTTGGCTCAAGGAAATTGCCTTCGGGGATGAGGCGCTTGGCATCTCCCACCACACTGCTAATGCCGCTACTTGCACTCGACACGATAAGGGCGATGTGCTTGCCTGCCATCTCCTTGCCATGTTGGAACAGGAATGTCTGCAATGGTGCTGCCATTTGGCTCCACCATAGCGGAGCTGCCACGATTACCATGTCATAGTCAGCCATATTGACTTCCACAGGGTCGATGGCAGGATAGGACGCCGCATCATTAGGATTGTTTCGTATGGCAGAAATCAAGGCACTGCCTTCTGCATAGCCATTTGCTGCATAGTCAATGCCTTTCTCGGCTGGCTCAATGCGTATCACGTCGGCATCTATCTGAGTGCTCAGGTCGCTGACGATGGTATGCACGTTGTTCGTAAAACTGTAGTAAACCACCAATGTCTTGGCATTCGTGGTGATGGCTGCGAATAATGCTGCCATGATGAAAAATACTCTTGTTTTCATAGGATGAAATTATTTTAGATGATTCCATTTATAAACATATCGTTTACCACGGGAAATGTTCACTGCGGTCGATGCCGCTTTTCCGTATGCCTTCTCCCACTTCTTTTTCATTGCCGTAACCTTGTGCAGTGTCAATCAAGCGAAATCCCGCTTTGATGGCATGGCATACTCTTTCAGGGGCATCCTCCTTAACCAAGAATGTGCCGACACCCAGTTGCGGCATTTCCATGCCGTTATTCAATTTTATAGTTGGTACTTTATTTTCAAATCGTATATCCATAGTGAATCAAAGTTTTTCAGTATTTGACATATCACGGGTGATGCTCACGCTCTGATGGAGATAGAGCGTATCATCATTTATAAGGCTGGCAGCCAGCCCGACAACAGACGGAATAGTTGAAACATATCCTTTCGCCTGTTCGCCTTTGAAAGTCAATGTGTAATCATCCTTATCTCCGTCCCGCAAATATCCCGGACGGAGAATCGTGTAATCCAGTCCGCTGTTCTCCACAACATCCGTCGCTCGACGGTTGGGTATTTGGTCGGGATTGTTTCTTAGATTGTCTTCATCATCCATATCCGCCGGGATTTCATCGTAAATTCCCACGGCTCCCATAAAGATAAGACGACGAACCCTGGTTTTCTTCATAGCCGATACCATATTTTCAGCTATAATCGGCAAATCGTCGCCCGATATGGCACAATACACCACATGGCAGCCCGCCATCGCCTGCTGCAAATCATCCGCATTCATGGCGTCACAATCGATGACATGGCATCGCTCGCTTTCGTGGTAGAAAGCTGAGGCATGACGGGACGCAAGTGTCAGATGACACTCTTTGTCATTGCTCTGTTTCTCAACAAGAGCTTTCCCGAATGTTCCGGATGCTCCTAAAATCAGTATTCTTTTCATTCTTGAATTATTTTTGTTTTAACCAGTTGTTTCCGAATGAAGTCTGCTCGGTCTCCGCATGACCGCGTATGCCATATATCGGCAATCTGTCAAGCTCGGACTCCAGCCTGTCGAACTCTTCATCCGTCAGTTGCACTTCGCACGCCCGCAAATTCTCAATGATACGCTCTTTGTTCTTCGAACCGGGAATAGGCACGACATTAGTATATTTGCGGAGCATCCAAGCCAAAGAAACCTGCGCCGGAGTCGCCTGCTTTTCTGCGGCAAAACTCCTGAGCATTTCAACAATGGGCATATTGCCGGCTATATTTTCCCGTTTCAGTTGGGGAACCCATACACGCACATCATCGACCCTGCCAAATTCCGTATTAGGCGTGATTTTACCTGAAAGCAGTCCGCTGGCGACAGGTGAGAACGGCACAAACGCTATCCCGTTTTCCACGCAAAAGGGGATGACCTCTTTTTCTGAAGTGCGCTCCACCATAGAATATATATTCTGCACGGCACCTACGGGCGTTACGGCATGCGCCGCTTCAAGTTGAGCCTTGTCCACCGCCGAAATGCCCCATTCTCGGACAAGTCCCTCCTGAATGAGCCTGCCCATCGCATGGGCGACTTCCAGATAGTCCACCTCCATGTTGATACGGTGCAGGTAGTACAAGTCCACATGGTCGGTCTGCAAATTCTTTAAGGAACATTCAAGGTGGCGGCGGACAGCAGCATAAACGGAGCCGCAATCTTCAACCGTCTCAGGCTGGATATGCAACTTTGTAGCAATTACGGCCTCATTGCGAAAACCTTTGACCGCACGCCCGACAATCTCCTCGTTATGTCCGGGATAATAAAGTTCCTTCCCGTATCCTTCTGCCGTATCGAAGAAATTGCACCCATAGCTGAACGCTTCCCGAATGGCTTCTTCGGCATACCCAGCGTCCGGGACTTGACCATACCCGTGGGAAAATCCCATGCAACCCATGCCTATTTCACAGACACTTAAACTGCGAATTTTTCTTGTTTTCATTGTTTGCTGTCTTTCTCATCAAAATGACATAACCTTAAATATCAATCCATAACGGCCTCACAGAGCAAGTGAAACAATCCTAAATCTGTGTAATGGGAACCGTTAATACCCCAACTTGTCGAGCCATGCACGAATGCTTTTCTCATCGGCACGATTAAGCAGGCCCCCCTCTTTCCAGTCCAGCGAGGGATAGGTTTTCTTCAATGCTGACACACTGCCTGTGATGCTGCTGCCACCCGATGTGGCGAATGGGATGATGGTCTTGCCGGTCATATCGTTACTTTCGATGAATGTGTTGACGACTCTTGGGGCAAGGTCCCACCAGATGGGATAGCCGAGGAAGATGCGGTCGTATTTCTTGATGTCAATGCCGATGGACTTGACTGCAGGGCGTGCCTGTGGGTTTGCCATCTCAATATAACTGCGCGAACGCTTGTCGTTCCAGTTGAGGTCGGCACTGGTATATGGTTGTGCCGGAACTATCTCACAGAGGTCTGCCCCTGCAATTCTCGCTAACTCCTCAGCCGCATGCTTGGTAGTGCCTGTAGCTGAGAAAAATACTACTAATACGTTTTTCTTTTCCATATCGTCCTTTGATTTACTTTGTGAACAGGCAGAAGCGGCTACTATTGCCATGACTGCCAATAAAATGATTTTTATACGTTTCATCTTGCGTTTACCTTATTATATTCGTCATCACCTACCGGCTCCAACCACTCATTGGAAGCATTTTCACCAGAAACCTCGAAGGCGAGATGGGCAAACCAACTGTCAGCTGCTGCTCCGTGCCAGTGCTTTACATTCGCGGGGATATGGATGACTGTGCCGGGAAGTATTTCCTGAGCAGGTTTGCCCTCTTCCTGATACCAGCCGCGACCAGCCACACCGATGAGCATCTGTCCACCGCCTTTTGTGGCACGATGGATGTGCCAGTTGTTGCGGCAACCGGGTTCAAAGGTGACGTTGGCAATAGAAACTTGCTCGTTTGATATGCGGGCCAAATAACTGTTGCCTTTGAAATACTGGGCGTATGCTGAGTTAGGTTCACCGATAGGGAATATCATCTCTTGTTGGAAGCGTGCCTTAGCATCATCGGCAGTAGCGTCTTCTGCCCATACATCCTTTGCCTGACGGAAGGCAGCCCATGCCTTTGGCCATCCGGCATAGAAAGCGATGTGGGTGATGATTTCAGAGATTTCTGTTCGGGTGATGCCGTTCTTCTTTGCCTCCTGCAAGTGGAAGGTGAGCGACGAGTCGGTCATTCCCTGGCTGATGAGCGATGTGAGGGTGACGAGACTGCGGTCGCGCAGACTGAGAAGGTCGTTGCGGCTCCATACCTCGCCGAAGAGGATGTCGTCGTTGAGGTGAGCAAACTCTGGGGCAAACTCACCAAGCTGTGTGCGGCCTGCCGTTTGTATTATCTTTTTCTGTGCCATAACGTTGATTGTCATTAATGTTAATAATGTGAATAAAATTTTTCTTCTCATATAATTTACTCGATAAAGTTATTAATCTTGTTGGCAGGATTTAGCGGAGTCTGGTCGCAGAGTTGCAGCGACTTGACCATGTGCAGTGTGCCCTGCTTGTATTTCTGGAAATGCTTTGAGGCAATGTGCTTCTCGTATGCCTCCTTTGAGAAGTAGGTCTCAAGGATGGTCACAAGTGTTGGATTTGCCTTGTCCTGTACGGCATACATGGTCAATACTCCCGGCTCTGTGCGCAGAGATATTTCGCCCACCTCTACTGCAAACTTCATATACTCATCAAGGTATTGCGGATAGACCTCAATCTTCGACAGACGCACGATGCCGTCAGCCGCCATCGTCTGCTTGGCGCACATGCCAGGCTGTTTGTCAAGATTGAGACACTTGCCTATCACCTCGCCAGTGGCAAGATAAGAATAGGTGGGGAACTCAAACAATACGGGCTTCAGCTTAGTGTAGTCGAGTTTGCCTTCACTGTCAAGAACCTCGGGAGCAGCGTAGGTGTTGGCAATGGAACAGATGAAATTGTCGAAGCCTTCTGTCTCGTAGATATCCTCGACATTACATTCCATCGTTAGTGGAGATGCATCTATTACAGGGGTACCGTTTTCGCCCCAATGATATTCAAATGCTCCCGACTTATCCACCTCAGCTCCTGTTACACTGCCCACATAGTCTGCCTTAGGGAGCATATCACGGCTTACGAGGTTGATAGACAGTTTCTTGGTCTTGCGTATGCCTTTGTTGGTATAGTGGCTTTTGCTCATACTTACCAGCACTCGGTCGTGACCGATGATACCCGTATGCCCCACAACGAGCCAGTTTACTTTGCCTTCTACCTCTGCACCCACCACTGTCATCGGTTTTAGATAGAGTGCCAGCAGACTACCTAAATTTCTCTTTTTCATTTCGGTATCATTCTTTTTGACCGTCTCCTTTGTCTGCCGTGTGCTACACGACAGACAAAGGGAGAGGAGAATTATGGATATTAATGATAATCTCATGGATAATACTTTATTTCAGACTCTTGCGCAATACGTCGATGACATCCTCACGTGTGAGCACCACATAACCGCTTTCGGTGATGGGACAAGCGTAGGCCATACCCTCCAGCATCGACTCGTCGGCACCGCAGTCGGTGATGTTCATCGTTAATCCCAACTCACGCATCCATTTCTCCATCTGCTTCAGTCCGCAGAGGGCCATGTCGAGTTCAGTCTTGTCCTCATGCGATATGCCCCACACATTCTCAGCCAAACGGCAGAACTTCTTCTCTGCATCTTTTGATCGACTGATGAGCAGGCGATAGTAAGCACCGCTGACGGCTGAAAGGGTGTGTCCGTGGGTGGCATCGGTATAGGAAGCCACGGCCTGTCCCAGCATGTGAACCATCCAGTCGGTCGGTTTGCCACAAGCGATGAGTCCGTTTAATGCCCATGTGGCCGTCCACATGATATTGCTGCGTGCCTCATAGTCCTCGGGATTGGCGAGCACCTGACGGGAGCTTACGATGAGCGAGCGCATCAGTCCCTCGGCGATGTAGTCGGAGATGTTGTCATCGTTGCCTGATAGATACTGCTCCAGGATGTGCGACATGATGTCG
This sequence comes from Prevotella sp., assembly GCA_022775105.1. Lineage (GTDB taxonomy): Bacteria > Bacteroidota > Bacteroidia > Bacteroidales > Bacteroidaceae > Prevotella. The sequence goes on from JALFIX010000201.1 coordinate 17,290, forward strand.
TAGATTCCTGCCACCATCTGATATTGCGGCACAGTGAAGGTATATGCCGGATTGAGAATGGAGAAGTCGGGGTTGTGGAAATAGTAGAACTTTTTGCGGTTCTCACTGTGATTGGAGATAACGGAACAGCTGTCCATCTCAGAACCCGTGCCAGCCATGGTGAGCACGCAACCCACAGGAATCCAGCGGCAGTTCATCTCGCCCGAGTTGCAGAAATAATACTCTCAGGGGTCTGCCTCCAAATAGGTAGAGCCCGCCACAGCCTTGCAGTAGTCGATGGTAGAACCGCCACCCACGGCAAGAATAAAATCCACAGCTTTTTCCTTTGCCAACTTTATTCCCTCACGCACCTTGTCGATGGTAGGGTTGGGCATTACGCCGCCCAGTTCAACCACCTCCTTGCCTGCCTTCAGCAGTTCAACCTTCACGGCATCGTAAATGCCGTTGCGCTTGATGGAACCGCCTCCATACACCAGCATCACCTTCTTGCCATAATGCTCCAGTTCTTTACTCAAATTGCTTAATGCTTCCTCTCCGAAATAAAGTTTCGTGGGATTGTGAAATGTGAAATTGCCTAACATGATTTTCTGTTTTTTAATGATTATTTATCTATTTGACTTTCTGTGAAAGCATCGGCGCGATGCCCCATCAGATGGATTTGTGAATAGTCGTTGTCGAAGGCGGCTAACTCTTCGGGAGTGAGACGTATGTTGGCTGCTCCGAGGAAGTCATCGAGATGGGCGGCATTGGTAGTGCCGGGGATAGGAACTATCCACGGCTTGCGCGACAGCATCCATACGAGGGCAAACTGTGCCATGGTGATGCCTTTGCGATCGGCATGCTTTTTCACAAGATGCACAAGCGGCATGTTATGCTTTAATGCCTCGGGGGTGAACTGCGGAAGGTTCCAACGGCGGTCGCCCTTCTGGAAACGGCTGTTCTCGTCGATGGTGCCAGTGAGGAATGCACGTCCCAACGGACAGTAGGGCACGAAACCGATGCCCAATTCCTCGAGAGTGGGGAATATCTTCGTCTCTGGTTCACGCCACCATATGGCATACTCACTCTGCATAGCGGAAACGGGACACTCGCGGTGCGCCTTGCGGATGCTACGCGCACTGGCTTCCGACATACCGAAATGCAGCACCTTGCCCTCGGCTATGAGTTCTGCTACTGTGCCTGCCACATCCTCCATGGGCACGTTGGGGTCAACACGGTGCTGATAGAGTAGGTCGATGTGATCGGTACGCAGTCGGCGGAGCGATCCCTCTACAGCACGGCGGATATGGTCGGGTCTGCTGTTGAGCGAAGTCGGTTTGCCTTCCTCTACGCCAAAACCGAACTTGGTGGCTATCTTTACCTCACTACGAAAAGGTTGCAATGCCTCACCCACCCACTCTTCACTGGTGTAAGGGCCATACACCTCAGCAGTGTCGAAGAACGTCACTCCCTTGTCGTATGCTTGATGGATGAGAGCTATCATCTCGTTCTTGTCATACTTTCCGCCATAATAGCCTACCATAGGCAGACAGCCCAAACCGATGGGCGACACTCCAAGTCCCATCAGGTGGCGATAGCTCTTGTCGTCAATCACCGAGTTTGATTTATCGTTTTTATCGCCTTTTGAAGCAGTATCGTCATTGGCAAGCAGCCGTGATGCACCGCTCCATTGACATGCTGCCACCGCCATTCCTGTGGCAGACATTTTCAGGAAACTTCTTCTGTCCATATACATTATTTTATATTATTATACATTCGAATCAAGTCACGAATGATGTTTTTTTCATTATCTTCGAGATTGACTTTCATACAATCACCCGCAATACAACTGCTGACAACATCATCGGCAGTCGCATGATGACGATGGGCTATGTATTGTATCACCTCGTCATCTAGTAGTTCTTCTTTATTGCCAGAGTTTTCTTCCATCGTTACATTATATTTTCGGTGCAAAGGTACGCATAAAAAGACTATCCATTGATACCAATAATTAGGCAGATATAACCATTTTTGAGGTTTTTATCTTATTTTGCATTGCAATCTCAGAAAAAATGCTTAACTTTGTCCCCGATATAACATACAAACCAGTTTATTATGAGCAAGATACTAAAGGTAAGAACAGTTAATGACTATGTCAAATACCTTGGAGGGCAGGAGCATCACCCCTTGGTGGGAATCGTCGATTATGCGGCTCTCTCGCCCATACGTCATAGTCTGAACAACTATGGTGTGTATGGCGTGTTCATGCACGAACATCTGTCTGTTGACCTGAAGTATGGTTGCGGGAAATATGACTATCAAAGTGGGGGCACAGTCATCTGCGTTGCACCGGGGCAGATAGGAGGAAAAGAAGACAACGGAGAGCGAATGAATCTCGACGGATGGGCATTGTTGTTTCATCCCGACATGCTGCATGGCACTCCCTTGGAGAAGGAAATCCACAATTACACGTTTTTTGATTACAATGCCAATGAGGCCCTGCATACCACGGAAGAGGAATATGCACTGCTTGCCGACATCATGATAAGGATAAAGTCAGAGTTGGAAGCAAGGCATGATGATATGCAGGACAATATTCTGTTGGATTACATCAGCCTGCTGCTGAACTACTGCAAGCGATTCTACGACAGACAATTCCTTACAAGAAAAGTGGAGAATGTGGATATGCTCCAGCGTTTCAGCTCCGTTCTTGAAGACTATTATGTCCGCGAGAAACAGTTCAAGTTAGGACTGCCCACTGTGGCTTATTGCGCCGACCGTCTCTGCATGTCTGCCGGATATTTCGGCGACTTGGTAAAGAGGCATACAGGCGATTCCGCCAAGGGCTATATCCACAGCTTCATCCTTCAGAAAGCGAAAAATCTCCTCGCCTCGGGCGAAACAATAGCTGCTGTCAGTTACGACTTAGGCTTTGAATATCCTCAGCACCTCAGTCGCTTGTTTAAGAAAAAGGAGGGAATAACTCCCTCCGAGTATATAGACAGGATAAAACGCAAGTGACTATTAAACAATGACATCTATTTCAAACGCATCATCGGATGCACGCCGTTGGAATATCGTGGGAGGTAATAATAGTGGAAGGATATGGAGCAAATAATGAATGAGATAGTTCGGATTTGTTTAAGGGAAATATTTAGTAAGAAAATCTGAGGGTGTAATGACTTCTATATCCGAAAAAGAGAAGTCCTTGACATTGCGGGTCACTATACAATCCGCACCAGCTTGAAGTGCTGAGAAATATTGTATGGCATCCTCGAAGTCATTGGCTCTCAAAATCAAAGCCCTTTGTATTGTCAGATCATCGACATTGGTAAAGGATATGACTTTTCGCAAATCAGTAATTATGTCGTATAATATTTCTCGTGAGAAATTCTTCCTTGCTACATAAGCAATATTTGCAACAGACAATGAGGATATATACATTGGAATCTCAGCAGAGTATGCCAATTCGAATAGTCGATAGGCGTTTTCATAAAAATCTTCTCTTTCAAGAAGATAATCCAACACTACATTTGTATCGAGAAAAACAATCATAGTACTATTTTGACAATATGTAGTTTAACCTCTCATCGTCAGGGTCATTGACATCCGCCAAGATTCCCTTAAGCCTTCTGAATGAATCTGGCAACTCACGTTTGGTGGGCCTTATTATCACAAGTGTCTTGAGGTAGTTCTCAACTATCTCATCAACTGTGATATTTTGTGACTTGGCATATAATAATGCGTTGTTATATGCTTCAGAAGATATAGCTATTGTATTCATTCCTCATTCTTTGGTTAATACTTGTTGCAAAGGTACACATAATATTTGGATTTATCAAATGTGAAGCAAGTATTGTGTTTGAAAACGTTAATTATTTGTGTTATTTAACACTTGAAGAATTATTTGCAAACATTTATACAGGCATAAGTGCTATGCCGGATAATTAAAATTACGTAAATAGGCATAATAAACGCATAAAGGTATTGACAAGAGGGAGAAAATTTGCTATATTTGCACTGTGAAATCATGAGTGCCTTGTTGCACTCTAACTAAAGAAAGGAGAAATTATGACAAAGATTAGGGAAATCTACCGTTGCCCCATTTGCGGCAATGTGGTGGAAGTGTTGAACTCCGGAAAGGGCGAACTGGTATGCTGCGGCAAACCGATGGTGCTGCTCAAGGAGAATGTGACTGACGGCGCACATGAGAAACATGTGCCAGTGGTGGAGAAGACCGACTGCGGTTATCGCGTAAAAGTGGGAAGCGCAGAGCATCCGATGCTCGACGAGCATTATATCCAATGGATAGAACTGCTGACTCCGACTTCAGTGCTGAGGCGCGAACTGAAGCCCGGCTGCAAGCCTGAGGCAGAGTTCTGCACCGACGAGGCCTGCGTATGTGCCCGTGAGTACTGCAACCTCCACGGATTGTGGAAAGCATGACGAAAGGAAACACTGCCCGCATCTCATGATAGAGGTGCGGGCAGTGGTGTTTATAAAAATTTTGATAACATCAACGCTTGGGAAATAATCGTAATTAATGTAAAGGAGTGCGGCGATTGACTAAAAAAAGTGTTATCTTTGCAGTCGCAATGAAGCGGATGATGTTCTTGTATGCAGTGTGCATGGTGGTAAACATGTCGCGCGGACAGCGCACTTGCGTTGTGGCGGATATGTTCACTCATATTCCGATTGGGAATGTGAGGGTCATTGCCGACCATTATGAGAGCAAGGCTGTGAGGACCAATTACAAGGGCGAGTTTGACATCACATCATCCGATTTCAAGCATCTCACTTTCATAGCCAGCGGATATATGCGCCGTGTTCTTGACAATAATGAAGTAGGCGACACGATATTCCTACTTGCCAACGACAATCGTCTTGACGAGGTGGTTGTCTATGGCAAGGAGCCAATGAAGTCCTCTGCCGTCAGCAGTTGGGGAGCGAAGCTCAGGGAACAGGGCAAGTCAATGCCTAAGCCCTCGGGCCATGACTTCCTCAGCATCTTCCAGCGCAAGGTGTCGGCAAAGAAACGAAGAGAGCGAATGAAGGCTATCGAAAATTATTAGTTTTTTCTTCTGAACGCTAGAGAATTTTGCCGTTAACCCTTCACTCTTCATTTTTAGGGTTTAATATCCTTATAATCATAGAGTTATCATTATGAAGGGTTGAGCTAACCCTTCATAACCCTTCATTTACCCTTCATATATGGAGAGGCTGGAGTATAGTTGGTATAAAGCTATGCTTTAGGTCGGCTAAAGTTATGCTTAACGTGGGCTTCAGCTATGTGTGTGCGCTCTGTCAACTGGCGACAGACGCTCTGTCTCCTTATGGCAGTCTTCTGTCATCCCCGTGACAGAGCGGGAGGAGTCGTTATGGATAGTCTATACAGACGTAATGCATATTCTTAACGATTGGTATGAAGGGTTGTGAAGGGTAATGAAGGGTTGAGTCAACCCTTCATTGGTCTAATGCGCTGATATTCATATTGTTATATGCGATTTATGAAGGGTGAAGGGTTGACGGCAAAATTCTTCGGCACTCAGCCAAATTGCATGATTTCTTTATGATCCGAACAAGTCGTCCATTGTCACCTCGCTGTCCACGATACTCTTATGTACACCGTTTGCCACTCCAAACGTGGTGATGAATGTTGAGACCAATGCCTTGCGGGTCTTTGTCTTCTCCCTGAAAATCCAAATATGCAAGCTTTTTGTATGTTTTTGGATTTCAAAGATTATTTGCAATAATGAGTGATAGTGGTGCTCAAATCGTTTTTTTTTTTGCCAAAAAACTTGCCGTTATCGGCAAAAATTAGTATATTTGCACCCGAATAGCGAATAAAAACGTGCCGATAGAGGCTAATAGCGTGAATTATGGAATATATATCAGTTGCCCAGTTTGCCGGGAAATATGGCATAAGCGAACGTACTGCCCGTAAGTATTGTGCTGACGGGAAAATTGATGGTGCATTCCTGACAGGAAAGACATGGAACATTCCATCTGATACCATGTTGCCCAAGAAAGGCAATGCGAAGTTGAGCCCCTTGCTAACTCGTTTGCGCGAGGAAAAAGACTCCAAATTAAAAGGAGGCATCTATCATCGCACGCAGATTGACCTGACATATAACTCCAATCATATAGAGGGCAGTCGGCTGACCAAGGAACAGACCAGCTATATCTTCGAGACCAACACCCTTGGCATCACTACCGAGATCACCTCGGTGGATGACATTATGGAGACAGTCAATCATTTCCGTTGCATCGACTATGTCATCGATCATGCAATGGACAAGATAACGGAAGCTCACGTAAAACAGCTCCATGCCATATTGAAGATGAATACCTCCGACAGTCATAAGTCATGGTTTGCTGTGGGTGATTACTAACGGTTGCCCAATGAGGTTGGGGGAGAGGAAACCGTGCTGCCCGAAGATGTTCACAATCGCATGAAAGCCTTGATTGGCGAATACAATGCCATCAAGAAAGTGGAGTTTGACGATATTCTGAACTTCCACGTCCTTCTTGAGCGTATTCATCCCTTTCAGGACGGCAACGGTCGTGTTGGCAGATTACTGTTGCTATGGCAATGTCTGCAAAGTGCCCATGTGCCGTTTATCATCACCGAGGAACTGCGCCTCTTTTACTATCGCGGCATCCAGAACTGGGGCAAGGTCGATGGCTACCTGCGCGACACATGCCTGACAGCGCAGGACAATTACAAACTGCTATTGGATTATTTCAAGATTAAATACTAAACTTTGTTGGTATTTTGATAATAATCACGTAACCCGTTGGTTATTATATTTTCTCATTATGTAAGTTCTATGCACTCGCTGCTGACTTTTAGTATATTGTTGCCCTAAAGGGAATGAGAAGTGTGCTAAATGTCTTATTTATCTTGGATGTCGGAAAATAGGAAATTTGTGTGTTCATTTGGAACACCGATATTCAACTTTTTTGTTGTAATTTTGCCCCGAAATAAAATAGGACACTTTAGTATATGAGCAAGAAAGTTATTGTATATAAAGTAAGAACGCGCAAAATGTGAAGTGAACCCAAGAAGTTGGACTGGTTAAATACTGTGAGTCTGTTCGAATGCCTTTCTGTATAAAACAGGCGACATGCCGTTGAGTCTCAATTTTATTCTTTCATTATTATAGTATACCATATATTCTTTTAAATCTGTTATAAAACTCTCCACTGACGTGTATTTATTTGCGTATAGCAGCTCAGACTTCATTATTCCGAGGTCAGAGTGCATCAGCATGCCTTCAGTAGATTCAATGTTGTCGTAAAGCTGATTCAGCATGTCCATCACCTTCTTGAGGTTTGGAGATTCCGAGATTACGTATGAGAGAATCTCTCCATTAAACATGTCAAGTACCTGCGTGACTTTGAGAAGAAGTTGACTATCCCTGATGCTTATGCAACAAATCTGGTGCAATATACCCAAGATATCGATGAGATATGGGGCAACAAGCAGATGGAAGACGTGTGTGCATCCAATGCCTCCCTGAATTACATCGACCTCTCGGATGCCTGGCTTGTGGATGAGCAGGGCGAGAGGCAGGAGAACTTGAGGATGATGCGCAATCAGTTCCAGAACTGCGACCGTCTGCAGACCATCATCCTGCCACGCTCTACCGACAATCTGCCCATCGACGCCTTCTCATATTGCGACCGTCTGACCAATGTCGTTTTAGGAGAAAAGCCGACATGGCTAAGGTTCTGGTTGCTGACCAACTGTCCGCGCCTGAAGACCGTGACCACGTTGACCGACCAGCTCACGATAGAACAGTATGACGGAGATGATGACTACGCCACATTCGACAAGACCTTCACGCTCGACACACTCTTCTGCGCCAGCGACAACCACGTGGCATTGGCAAGCAACGCCACTGTGCAACGCTATGTGAAGAACGTCATTCCGGCATACGACGACCACGGACTGATGCGCATCCTCGCCACACGTGGCTATACCACCCAAGAGCATCTGGCAAGACTGGAGTCGTTTGACAACCTCTTCCATGGCGATGCCGACGTGAAAGACCTTCGTGCCCTGAACAGGAGCTACCGCGTGAAGAGCATCGCCGACGGCACGTTCGCCAACATGAAGAGCCTGCGCTATGCAGCACTGCCCGACAGTGTGCTCACCCTTGGCAAGGCACTCTACAGCGGCTGCGACTCGCTGAGGTACATCGACTGGCAGAACTGCAAGTCGATGCCGATAAGCAACATCGACCGCAGCGACGAGGATTCACCATTCTATGGATTGAACAGGCGAACGCTCATATATGTTCCCCTCGGAAATAAAGGAATCCCGAATTGCCAATGTGGCAGTTCGGGATTCCTTAATACGGTAGGAATGCGCAGCCATTAGGGACGCTGGTGTCCCGCCTGCGGTCTGCGCAGAGAGTAATTAAAACACCGCAGAGAAAAGATTAATGCTTGTTGGTGTTTGTCAGGGTCTTTCCCTGATACTGTCCGGTCTGGGCATCGAGGAAGGTCTTCACCTTGGCTATCTCTGCCTCAGGCATCTTGCGGCCTACCTGATACTCTGCCATCATCTCGATTGCCTTCTCTAGAGAGGCTACGCTACCGTCGTGGTAGTAGGGCCAGGTGAGTGCCACGTTGCGCAGGGTCGGGGTCTTGAAGCGATAGCGGTCGCGCTCCACCTTGGTCTGTGCCCAACGTCCGTTGTCGGAGTCGGTGAGTCCCGACTTGGCATTGATTTCGCGGTCCTGGAAGTAGTTGGCGCGTTGTCCCATCATCTCGTATGACAGTCCACCCATGTTCACACCGGCATGGCAGGTGGCGCACTTGTAGTCCTTGAAGATGGCATATCCCTCAATCTGCTCGGCAGTCATTGCGCCCTTGTCGCCCTTGAGATAGCGGTCGAAGGGAGAGTTGGGGGTGAGCAGGGTCTTCTCATACTCGGCGATGGCGTCGGTGATGGTCTTCTCGTTCAGACCCTCGGGATAGGAGGCGAGGAAGCGCTTGTTGAAGTCGGCATCGGCAGCAAGTCGGGCTGCAATCTCGTCAAACGACTTCGAACCCATCTCCACGGGGTTGAGGGGAGGACCAGCAGCCTGCTCGGCGAGGGTGGCTGCACGACCGTCCCAGAACTGCACGAAGTTGAACACCGAGTTGTAGGACGTAGGAGCGTTGATACCTCCAAGCTGTCCGCCAATACCGTCAGAGAACTGGTGGTTGTCAACACCGGCAGTCTCGATGGCGTGACAAGATGCACATGAGATGGTGCCGTCGCCCGAGAGACGGGTGTCGTGATACAGTTCCTTGCCCAACTGCACCTTAGCCGCATCCACGGCTACAGAATCGGGGATAGGACGGATAGGTTCGTTTTTGAACTCGGCGGCAGCCAGTTCGTTGGGATAGAACTGTGCGCGGTGCTGCTTAACCCAGTCGAGCACGATGTCGGTCTTTGCCGACGTGAGCGACGAGCCCCAGTGGGCGAGATAGTAGGACATGAGCGGCATTGAGCCGTCCTGTACGCACTTCTCCACCTTGGCGAGGTCAACCTCGTTGACGGCCTTGCCTTCAGCCACAGCTTTCATCATCGGTGCGATGTCGAAAACCTTGTAGCCTTCTTCCACGTGGGCTGAGATTAAAGACTTTGCCACTGGGAATGTGGCATAGAACGGGAGGTCGGGGTTCTCCGTGTGGCAGAACACGCATCCTCCATCATTCATGATCTCGGTCAGCTGCTCGTTTGCGGGCAGTGACTTGTCGGGAGCCTGGTTGACAGCGCGATAGACTATTGCCAAGCCTACCACGAGGACTGCTCCTGAGAGAATGGTTTTGCTTGTTTTTTTCATTGTTGTTGATGTTTTTATTTTGATGATGTGAATTGTAGGTTTTGTAGGGGGGGGTAGGGGGTGTAGGTATTGTAGGGATTGGGGGGACTAATCGTAGCTGTGGAGACTGGCTGCGGCGGAGGGGAGGAAATTCACTCCATACCAGCACATTTGGAGGAGGAGAAAGCCGATTATTAGCCAGATGTAGGCGGGGGCGGCATTTGATGCGGGGGCTGCATTTGATGATTTCGCCTTGTATAGGCGGCGGTGGATATATACTAAGTAGGCGCACCATGTGGCGGCTGCCCATGTCTCCTTGGGATCCCATGTCCAATAGCTTCCCCAGGCCTGCTTTGCCCAGATACAGCCTGAAATCATGCCGAAGGTCAGGAATGACATGCCTATCCTTACAAGCTGGTCGGTGGTGGGGAGATATTCGCCGGTGTGTCGCCACAGGCCGATTATGGCGAGGAGGAAGGCACATCCGAAGACACTGTAGGAAAACATATACACCGTGACGTGGGGCACGAACCATGCGCTCTGCAGGGCAGGCATAAGGCTCTGGTCGTGGATGTCGGGTTTTAGGATGTTGATGCAGATGAACACCGTTGCCACTATCAGGGAGAAGAGTTGAATCCAGCGGTATTTCCACCTTATATATACTATAAGACCAGAGACGACCATAAACAGGGAAT